>NZ_JBFBJY010000019.1:0-124793 GCF_040702125.1 Kitasatospora sp. NPDC085895
TCCGGCTTCTCGTAGTCTTGGTGTTGCAGTGCGGGGCGCCGGCGGGGGGGGGCCACCCGGCCCCCGGGCCCCCGCCCGCGGCGTTCCCGGTGGTCGACGGCCCGTCACCTTGTCACCGTCCGGTTCCGAAGCGGTCGTGGGAAGGACAAGACCCGGCGGGCGCGCACCCCGCGCCACTAGCGTCGGCGGGCGTCGGGCCGAGCAGCCCGAGCCCTCCACCCACCCGGGAGACACCGTGCCGAGCATCGGACCACGCACCGCCCGCACCCTCCTCGCCGCCGGCACCCTGGTCGCCGCACTCGCCCTCACCGCCTGCGACCCCGAGGCCGACCCCGGCACCGACGCCGCACCGGCCGCCACCCCCACCGCCGCCGCGACCACCTCCGCACCGAGCAGCCCCGCGCCCGCCGCCACCTCCGCCACCGCCAAGGCCGGCGGCAAGCCCTCGGGCGGCAAGCGCACCGTGATCTCCACCCAGCACGCTGCCGGCCTCACCAAGTCCAGCGGCGACGGCACGATCAGCGACGTCCCCGTCGACCCGGGCGAGATGCGCGACGGCATGAACCTCGTGGTGGAGAACTACGACCGGGCCGGCCAGACCTCCGGCCGGCGGATCCTCTTCGTCGGCGTCGACAACGTCCCCGAGGACACCGGCAAGCGCCGCGAGCACCTCTGGCGCGGCCTGATCGACTACGCCGCCGGCAACGGCTCCACCGGCACCCCGGGCACCGGCACCCCCTACGCCCCCGGCCCGTTCGGCGGCAGCCTGGAGTGCCTGCCGTACGGCGCCGACGCCCTGTGCGGCTGGGCCGACTCCTCGACCGCCGCCGTCGCGCTCTTCCCGCAGTCCTCCCCGGCCTCGGCCGCCAAGCTGTTCGCCTCCATGCGGGCCGACCTGGAGCAGTAGCCGCCCGGCACGGCGCCCGACCGGGAGCGGGAAACGGAGCGGTGGCGGCCGACCCCCCGACCGGGTCGACCGCCACCGCCGCCGTTCACCTCGGACCGGTCAGCACGGACCGAGGTCGCTCCACACCCCCCACTGGCCGGTGGTCGAGGGGTCCTCGCCCTGGGTCCACCACTTGTTGCTGTACGTGCGGCCCTTCCAGGACACCGTGGTGGTGGTCGCGTAGACGGTCGCCGCGTTCCAGCTCGGCACCGTGCAGGTGCCGCCGGTCGGGCTGGCCGAGGTGCTCGGCGAGCTGCTCGCGGAGCCGCTCGGCGAGGCGCTCGACGAGGACGACGGGCTCGCCGAGGACGAACCGGAGGCCGAGGCGCTCGGCGACGAGGTCGCGCCGGTGCTGCCGCGGGTCAGGTCACCGGTCAGGCCGTACGGCGTGCCGCCGACGTTGACCGTCCAGTTCGCCGGGGTCGAGACCGGCAGGTAGTAGACGAAGTCCATGTCGATCGACGCGCCCGGCGCCAGCGACTGCCAGCTCGGCAGCTTCACCGACACGCGGTTGTACACGCCCTTCAGGCCGCCCACGTTGTTCGCCGCCGTGTGGTCCTGCCGGATCACCGTCAGGCCGAAACCCGACTGGTCCTTGGCGTTGCCCGGCGCCGAGTTCGCGTAGTCGAACTGGAACTCGGTGCCGCCCGGCAGGGTCAGCGTCGAGTTGTTCACGATGTGGATCTTCGGGTTGATCGGGTAGTTCGAGTCGCCCAGCGCGAAGTTGGTGAACGACACGTCGATCGGCAGCGTCTGCTGCGGCAGCGCGACCGTGGAACGCGTCGCACCGTACGGCGAGGCCGCCTTGAACCTGTCGTACATCAGCGAGGTCAGCGTCGAGCCCTGCACGTACTCGCCCCTGCCGCCGTTCGCCGTGGCGTCCCACTTGTAGTCGCCCGCGAGCTCCCAGATCATCGCGCCGCCGGCGCCCTGGTTCACCACGTAGTCGGCCTTCGCCGCCACCGACTCCTCGTCCTCGGTGGACAGGAACACCTTCTTGCTGTCGTTCCACAGCCACGGCGCCACCAGCTGGGAGCTGTAGTTGCGGGTGTAGGAACCCTGCAGCGCGGTGTCGGTCAGACCGTACGTGGAGAGGTAGTCCGGGACGATGCCCTTCTCCAGGTTCTTCGCGTGCCACATCGGGTTGGAGCCCGCCGGGGCCTCCTTGCCGTTGTCGTCCAGGTCGTGCCACAGGTCGTCGATGCCGACCGCACCGTCACCGCAGGCCGTCAGGCCCGAGCCCGCCGGACAGGTCGACGTCGACGCCGTGCCCCACAGGCCGTTGGTGCCGCCCGTGACGTTCTTGAACCCGCGGGTGTAGTACGGCAGGCCGATGTTGATCCGGCCGGCCGTCATCGCCCCGCGGAAGTAGTGGTACGCCCAGTCGGTGTTCAGGTAGCCGATGCCGCCGTACTGCGAGGTGCCGTACACGTTCGCCGCCGCCAGCTCGGCGTCCTTGCCGTCGTCGTACAGCGAGGCGTTCGGCCCCACGTACTTGTTCCAGGCACCGTGCAGGTCGTACGACATGATGTTCACGTAGTCCAGGTACTGCGTCACCTGGAACGTCTCCATGCCGCGCAGCAGGTAGCCGGACGACGGCGCCGCCACCGACAGCATGTAGTACCTGCCGTCCGTCGCACCCGCCCGGTCGAGCCTCTCGCGCAGCGTCTTCATCAGCGCCGCGTAACCCTTGACCAGCGAACCGCGCTTCGCGTTCGAGATCGTCGCGTCCAGCGGGTTGCCCGCGTCCTTCATCGACGTCGGGTACTCGTAGTCGATGTCGACGCCGTTGAAGCCGTACTTCTTCACGAAGTCGACCGCCGAGTCCGCGAACGTGTTGATGCCGGCCTGGTTGACCGAACCGTCCGCGTTCACCGTCATCGAGTAGAAGCCGCCCGAGGCGACGCGCTTGCCGTCGTCCCCGAAGTAGCCGCCCGTCTCGGCCCAACCGCCCACCGAGATCAGCGTCTTCACGTTCGGGTACTGCTTCTTGAACTTCGTCAGCAGGTTGAAGTGGCCCTTGTACGGCAGGCTCGGGTCCATCTCCGCACCCGCCACGCCCGGGAAGGTCATCCCGGTCGCCGCATTGGTCGGCGAATCCGCGCCCACCGACAGCTTGTTGTCGCTGCCGACGTGCCCGAAGGCGTAGTTGAGGTGGGTGACCTTGTCCCACGGGACGTTGTTCACCAGGTAGGCCGGCGTGCCGTCCTGCCCGGTCCGCCAGCCCGTGAAGTAGCCGATGATCCGCCGCTGGTGGTCGGCGCCCATCTTCTCGCGGCCCGCGGTGTCGTAGACGTCGCAGTACGGGACGTCCACACCCGGGGTGGTGTACATGCCGTCGGGACGGCAGGACTGGTTGTCGGCGGCCGCCTGCGAGGGCGACGCGCCCAGCGTCGCCAGCAGCAGGCCGGCCAGGCTGGCGGCCGCCGTGGCGGCCGCCGCAGCCCGCCTGCCGGAGGCCCGGCGGGTACCGACGGCAGGGGGACGCTGCGCCGTCAGGGTTCGGTTCAACACTCGGTCCTCCAGGAGAGAGTGTCGGCGTGCCCGGGAGGGGTGTCGGGGCACGCAAGTGGGGGAGGGTCGGACACACCGCGGCCGACGCCCCGTCAACCGCCCGGCCGCCGAACCACAGAGTGCGCCGAAGCTATGTGGTCTGGACCATCCCGGTCAATAGGTCTGTACCAATAGGCCGTTGAACTCCCCCGTGACCCCCGCCCCGCCCGATCGTTCCCACACCGGGGGACGGGTACCGAACACAGGAACCCACACGGGGGCACACATGCGGATCAGATACACCCGCGAACTCCTCGCCACGACCGCGGCGGGGGTCTCGTCGATCGACGAGATGCTGAACGCGCTGGGCAAGGAGCCCGAGACGTACAACCGGCGGTACCTGCGGAGCCGGCTCAACTTCCACGGCGTGGACACCTCCCACTTCCGGGCGAGGGGCGCCGTCTACACGAAGGAGCTGCTGGAGGAGGCGGTCGCCGCATGCCACAGCATCGCCGGAGTTGTCCGCTACCTCGGCCAGCGCTCGTCGGGAGGTACGCAGCAGCACGTCGGACGGCGCATCAAGGCCTTCGGGATCGACACCTCGCATTTCACGGGCCAGGCGCACAACCGGGGCCGACGCTCCGGGCGCCGCCTGCGCCCGGAGCAGGTACTCGTGCAACGGCCTGCGGACGCCAAGCGGCTGCCGGGCGTTCGGATCCGCCAAGCACTGCTCGAAACGGGACTTCCCGATGAGTGCTCGGGCTGCGGCACCGGCCCCGTGTGGCACGGCAAGCCGATGACCCTGGAGGTCGACCACATCAACGGCGACTGGTCCGACAACCGCCCGGACAACGTCCGCCTTCTCTGCCCGAACTGCCATGCCACAACCGACACCTACTGCGGTCGGAACAAGAACCGCCGCAGCGCGCGCACCGACTGAGCGGAACGCCCGCGCCACGAGCACCGAGGCGCTGTCGTCGCTGCCGAGGCAGCCCCTAGACTGTGGCCATGCGGTCGTGGCGTAATGGCAGCCGCGCTGGTTTTAGGTGCCAGTGGAGGAAACTCCGTGAGGGTTCGAATCCCTCCGGCCGCACGTACCTGAGAAACGAAGGCCCGCTCCGGAGGGATCCCCAGGGCGGGCCTTCGGCGTTGCGTCAGCCGAGCAGCTCGCGGACGACCGGTGCGAGGGCGCGGAAGGCCTGGCCGCGGTGGCTGATGGCGTTCTTCTCGGCGGGGGTGAGTTCGGCGCAGGTCCGGCTCTCGCCGAGGGGCTGCAGGATCGGGTCGTAGCCGAAGCCGCCGTCGCCGGCGGGGACGGTGCGCAGCGTGCCGAGGAGGCGGCCCTCGACGACGCGTTCGGTGCCGTCCGGGAGGGCGAGGGCGGCGGCGCAGGCGAAGTGGGCGCCGCGGTGGGGTTCGGCGATGTCGGAGAGCTGGGCGAGCAGCAGGTCGAGGTTGGCGCGGTCGTCGCCGTGCTTGCCGGACCAGCGTGCGGAGAAGATGCCGGGGGCGCCGCCGAGGACGTCGACGCAGAGGCCGGAGTCGTCGGCGACGGCGGGGTGTCCGGTGGCCTCGGCGAGGGCGTGGGCCTTGAGGAGGGCGTTCTCGGCGAAGGTGACGCCGGTTTCGGGCACGTCGGGGATCTCGGGGTAGGCGTCGGCGCCGACGAGTTCGACGTCGAGTCCGGCGTCGCCGAGGATGTCGCGGAGTTCGGCGACCTTGTGGCGGTTGCGGGTGGCGAGGACGAGGCGTCGTGCAGTCATGCGGCCCACCCTAGCGAGGGGCCGGGTGCTCGGGGTGTCAGCCGGTGCAGGCCTTGCTGAGGTTGCTCGCGGCGTCGCCGAGCGGCTTGAGGTCGGGGACCTGCTTGCTGTCGATGGCCTGCTGGGCCTTGTCGACCTGGGTCTGCAGGTCGGTGACGGCCTGGGAGACGTCGGTGTCGCTGGAGTTGCGACTGATCTGGTCGAGGTCCTTCTTGAGGGTCTGGAGGGCCTGTCCGGCGGTGTCGGGGTCGTTGGCGGCGTTGTTGAAGGCGCTGCCGGCCTGGGCGACGTCGTTGGTGATGCGGACGGCGGTGTTGCCGCAGTCGAGGGCCTTCTGGGCGGCGGAGCAGCTGACGGCGCTGAGTGGGAGGAGGAGGACGAGGCCGGCCGCGGCGAGGGCGGCGGAGCGGGTGAGGCTGTCCGGCATCGGGTGTCCTCCGTGGTGTGGTGGGCGCGTGCTGGGTCCGTGGTGTGGGACGGCGGGTGGTGCGCCGCCGGTTCCGCGGTTCCGTCGAGAACGCTACGGGCTGCGGGCGCGCCGTGTACAGGATGCGCGCCCGCGGCCCGGTGCGGGGTCAGTTTTCGAGGTCGCGGAGGGCTTTGTGCTGAATTTCGTCCAGTTCTGCGCAACCGAGGGTGCCGAGGTCGAGGAGCTGGTCGAGGAGGGCGCGGTCGAAGGGGGCGCCTTCAGCGGTGCCCTGGACCTCGACGAAGCGTCCGTCGGCGGTGCAGACGATGTTCATGTCGGTTTCGGCGCGGACGTCCTCCTCGTAGCGGAGGTCGAGCATGGGGGTGCCGTCGACGATGCCGACGCTGACGGCGCTGACGCCGCCGGTGATGGGGTTGCCCTTGGCGCGGAGGAGCTTCTTGTCGCGGGCCCAGGCGACGGCGTCGACGAGGGCGACGTAGGCGCCGGTGATGGCGGCGGTGCGGGTGCCGCCGTCGGCCTGGAGGACGTCGCAGTCGAGGACGATGGTGTTCTCGGCGAGGGCGCGGTGGTCGACGACGGCGCGCAGGGAGCGGCCGATGAGGCGGCTGATCTCGTGGGTGCGGCCGCCGATCTTGCCGCGGACGGATTCGCGGTCGCCGCGGGTGTTGGTGGCGCGGGGGAGCATGGAGTACTCGGCGGTGACCCAGCCTTCGCCGCTGCCCTTGCGCCAGCGGGGGACGCCTTCGGTGACGCTGGCGGTGCAGAGGACTTTGGTGTCGCCGAAGGAGACGAGGACGGAGCCTTCTGCGTGCTTGCTCCAGCCTCGTTCGATGGTGACGGGGCGGAGCTGGTCGGGGGTGCGGCCGTCGATGCGTGACATAGGTACCGAGCGTAGCCGTTGCGGGGTGCGGTGCGGCCCGCCGTCCCGGCGGGGGCGGCGGGCCGTGGCCGGGGTGGTGGCCGGTCAGTCCATCATGTCTTCGATCTCGCCGGCGATGGGGTCGGCGTCGGTGCCGATGACGACCTGGATGGCGGTGCCCATCTTGACGACGCCGTGGGCGCCGGCGGCCTTGAGGGCGGCTTCGTCGACGAGGTCGGGGTTGACGACTTCGGTGCGCAGGCGGGTGATGCAGCCTTCGACCTCTTCGATGTTGTCGATTCCGCCGAGGCCGGCGACGATCTTCTCTGCCTTGCTGGCCATGTGTGTCTCCCTGGGTGTCGGCGGTTCGGCGGTGGTGTCGGGTGCCGTGCCGCTCGGTGCGGTGGTGCGGTGGTGCGTGGTGCGGTGGGTGTGCCGGTGTGGTGACGCGGGTTCAGCTTCCGTGTCGGCCGGCGGCGCGACAAGCATTTCCCGTTTGGGGACGGTTTGCCACGTCAGTCCACTTTTGGCCCATTTTGGCGCGCACGGGTGTGCGGCCGGGCCCGAGGATGGCGATCATCGGGCTGCCGTCCGGCGCCCGTCCACCTCCCCAAGTGGTCTACACCAATAGTAGGCGCAGTGCCGGGGTGGCGGAACGGACCCCCGGGCCGAGCCGTGGACCGCACGCGGAGGACTCCCATGAGTACAGCAGGCGCCGAGCCCGCACCGACACCGTGGTGGCAGTCCTTCTACGGCGGACTGCAGAAGATGGGGCGCAGCCTGCAGCTCCCGGTGGCGGTGCTGCCGGCCGCCGGCATCCTGAACCGGTTGGGCCAGGACGACGTGTTCGGCAAGGACGGCCTCGGCTGGGACAACGTGGCGAAGGTGTTCGCGGCGGCGGGCGGCGCGCTGCTGGACTCCAATCTGGGCCTGCCGCTGCTGTTCTGCATCGGTGTGGCGATCGGCATGGCGAAGAAGGCGGACGGGTCGACGGCCCTGGCGGCGGTGACGGGCTTCCTCGTCTACCACAACGTGCTGCTGGCCTTCCCGGACCGGGACCAGTGCACGGGCACGATCGTGGGCAACCAGTGCATCGACTACTCGGCGCACACGTCGAGTGCGGCGGTGTACCAGAATCCGGGGGTGCTGGGGGGCATCCTGATCGGCCTGATGTCGGCGTGGCTGTGGATGCGGTACCACCGGACGAGGCTGGTGGACTGGCTGGGCTTCTTCAACGGCCGCCGGCTGGTGCCGATGATCACGGCGGTGGCGGGGCTGGCGCTGGCCTGCCTGGGGCTGTGGGTGTGGCCGCCGATCGGGCGGGGGATGAACGACTTCTCGCAGTGGCTGGCCGATCTGGGTTCGGGCGGTGCGGGGATCTTCGGCGTGGCGAACCGGGCGCTGCTGCTGATCGGCATGCACCAGTTGATCAACACCTTCGTCTGGTTCCAGTTCGGCGAGTTCCACAAGCCGGGCACGGACGAGGTGGTGCACGGCGACATCCCGCGGTTCCTGGCGGGCGACCCGACGGCGGGGCAGTTCACCTCGGGCTTCTTCCCGATCATGATGTTCGCGCTGCCCGCGGCGGCGATGGCGATCGCGCACTCGGCGAAGCCGCACCGGCGCAAGGAGATCTACGGCCTGATGACCTCGGTGGCGCTGACCAGCTTCGTCACGGGGGTGACGGAGCCGATCGAGTACTCCTTCGCCTACATCGCGCCGGCGCTGTTCGTGCTGCACGCGCTGCTGACGGGCGCCTCGATGGCGGTGACGTGGGCGCTGGGGGTGCACGACGGCTTCAGTTTCTCGGCGGGCCTGATCGACTACGTGATCAACTGGGGGCTGGCCACGAAACCGTGGCTGATCATGCCGATCGGGCTGGCCTTCGCGGTCGTCTATTACGCGTTGTTCCGGTTCGTCATCGTCCGGTTCAACCTGAGGACGCCGGGGCGGGAGGACGACGACCAGGTCGAGGACGTGACCAAGGCCTGAGGACCATTTGTTGCGCAACTCGCCAAAATGGCGAATGACCGAGCGCAGTCAAGATCGTCGATCCGCAACAAGGTTTCGATTTCATAGCGCTTCCCACCTGCGGCGCTTTCCGGGGTTCCCCCCTCCGTCAGGCGCGTGTTAAAAACTGGTCTACACCACTCGTGGTGTAGACCAGTTCGCGAGTCGGCCCCCGATGCACCCCCACCGACCCGCCCTGCCGTTAGGAACCACCCCATGAGTACGACTGCGCAGGCACCGGCGCCCGCTGCGGCACCGGCCCCCTCCCCGATCAAGAAGATCGGCCAGAGCACGATCCAGGGCCTGCAGAAGATCGGCCGCAGCCTCCAGCTGCCGATCGCCGTGCTGCCGGCCGCGGGCCTGCTGCTCCGTCTCGGCCAGGACGACGTGTTCGGCAAGGACGGTCTCGGTTGGGACAAGGTCGCCGCGGTGTTCAGCACGGCGGGCGACGCCGTGTTCAGCAACCTCCCGCTGCTCTTCGCGGTGGGCATCGCCATCGGCTTCGCCAAGAAGGCCGACGGCTCAACCGCCCTCGCCGCCCTGGTCGGCTTCCTGGTGTACAAGAACGTGCTCACCGCGTTCCCGATCACCGAGGGCCACATCGCCGACGGCAAGTGGGTCGCACCCACCTACCAGAACCCGGGCGTGCTCGGCGGCATCGTGATCGGCCTGCTCAGCGCCGTGCTCTGGCAGAAGTTCCACCGCACCAAGCTGGTGGACTGGCTGGGCTTCTTCAACGGCCGCCGCCTGGTGCCGATCATCATGGCCTTCGTCGGCACCGCCGTCGGCGTGGTCTTCGCGCTGGTCTGGGGCCCGGTCGGCGACGCGATCGGCAGCCTCAACGACTCCCTGATCGGCGCGGGCGCCTTCGGTGCGGGCGCGTTCGGCCTGATCAACCGCGGTCTGCTGCCGGTCGGCATGCACCAGTTCGTCAACTCCTACGCCTGGTTCCAGACCGGCGACTACACCAAGGCCGACGGCACCGTGGTGCACGGCGACCTGACCCGCTACTTCGCGGGCGACCCGACCGCCGGCCAGTTCATGTCGGGCTTCTTCCCGATCATGATGTTCGCGCTGCCCGCCGCCGCCCTGGCGATCGCGCACGCCGCCCGCCCGGAGCGCCGCGCCGCGGTGATGGGCATGATGATGTCGCTGGCGCTGACCTCCTTCGTCACCGGTGTCACCGAGCCGATCGAGTTCGCCTTCCTCTTCATCGCCCCGGTCCTGTTCGCCATCCACGCCGTGCTGACCGCCGTCTCCATGGCCGTCACCTGGGCGCTCGGCGTGCACGCCGGCTTCACCTTCTCGGCCGGCCTGATCGACTACGGCCTCGGCTTCAGCAAGGCCACCCACCCGCTGCTGATCATCCCGATCGGCCTGGTCTTCGCCGGCCTGTACTACGTGCTCTTCCGCTTCGCGATCACCAAGTTCGACCTCAAGACCCCCGGTCGCGAGGACGACACCGAGGTCGAGGACGTCACCAAGGCCTGACGCCCGTCCCCCACCCCCGTACGGACCCCGCCCGGCTGCTCAGGGCGGGGTCCGTCGCCGTCCTCGACCGGTGTGAGGCAGGACACACGGAACGTCCGGCCCCGGCCGCTCCTCCCTCTGCGATGACGGACCGTCGACCGGACGGCGCCGACCGGCCGACCCGGCCGACCGAAGCGAGGGGGACCCGTGGACCGCACCGTGGACCGCACCGAGCAGCGCATCGTGCAGCGCACCGGAACGGCGGTGGCCGCACTGCTGGCCGCCGACGCCGCACTCCACCTGTACTGGGCCACCGGCCTCACCTGGCCCGCCGCCGACAGCCGGGCCCTCTCGCAGGCCGTCCTCAACGCCGACGTCCCGTTCACGCCGCCCGTGGTGCTGCCGCTCGCCGCGCTGCTGCTCGCCGCGGCGGCCGCGGTGCTCGCCCGCGCGCACGGCCTCGGCGGGCCCCGCACCGCCCGGCTCTGCCGACTCGCCACCGCCGCCGTGGCGGCCGGGCTGCTGCTCCGCGGGGCGGCCGGCATCGTGTGGGCCTGCGGCCCCGGCACCGACCCCGGCAGCGCCTTCCGCCTGCTCGACCAAGTGCTCTACACCCCGCTCTGCCTCGGCTTCGGCGCGGCGGCGGCCCGGGCCGCCGGGCTCCGCCCGCGCCGAGCGGTGCGAGACTTCCGCCGTGGCTGATCCCGACGAGCGCTCCCGCGGCGTGGCGCTGGCCCGCGCCGCCCGGCGCGGGGACACCCTCGCGATGAGCGACCTGCTCGACCACCTCACGCCCTACGTCGGGCGGATCTGCGGACGGATCTGCGGGCCCGGGGCCGCGGCCGGCCGCCAGGACGCGGTGCAGGAGACGCTCACCGCGGTCTTCCGGGGCCTGCGCTCGCTGAGGGACGCGAACGCGCTGTACGGCTGGGTCCGGGTGCTGGCCGTCCGCGAGGCGGTGCGGGTGGTCCGCCGGGACGGCCGGGACCTGCCCGCCGAACTCGCCGCACTGCCCTCGCCCGGGGACGCCCAGCTCGCCGCGGACATCCGGGACGTGCTGGGCCGGCTCACCCCCGAGCACCGGGCCGTCCTGCTGCTGCGCGACGTCGAGGGTCTGGACGAGCGGTCCGCCGCCGGGCTGCTCGGCATCCCCGAGGGCACCGTGAAGTCCCGGCTGCACCGCGCCCGGACCGTATTCCGAAGGATGTGGACGGCATGAGGACGGACGACCCGACGGCCCCGCTCGACCCGGTGCGCCGGCTGCACGTGATGGCCGCGGGGATCCGCGGCGCCCGCGTCACCGAGGGCGTGGTCGACGCGCCGTTCGACCGGGTGTGGGCGGTCATGGCCGATCTGGAGGGTGAGTTCGGGCGCTTCCAGCCCGACATGCGGAGCCTGCGCGTGACCCGCCGGGACGGCGACCGGGTGGAGGCCCTGGCACGCAGCCGTTACGGGATGCGGGCCCGGTTCGACGGGGTGCTCCGGCCGGGCTGGTGCTGGCTGCAGAGCCGGTTCGTGATCATCGGGATGGCGGCCGTCACCGACGGCAGCGGCACCACCCGGGTCGCACTGACCGGCGGCGTCCGGGTGCCCGGCCGGGCCGCGCTCGTCCCGCTGGGCACCCGCCGCGAGCCGCGGCTCGCCCTGGCCCGGCTGCGGCAGCGGGTGGAGAGCGCGTAGGCCCTGTCTAGTGCCGCGTCAGGCGACCTTCGCCCCGTCGCGACGCCCGGCACGCACTCTCGCCGCACCGGACGCCGCTCCTTGACGGGCGAAGGTCGCCTGACGCGGCACTAGATCCAGCCGAGGCGGGCGGCGTGGACACCCGCCTGGAAGCGGCTCCGGGCCCCGAGGTCGGTGGTGAGGTCGGAGACCAGGCGGCGCACCGTGCGCTCGGAGATCTCCAGCTTGCGGGCGATCGCCTGGTCGGTGAGACCGGCGGCGAGCAGCCGGAGCACCTCGCGGTGGCGGTCGTCGGGCACCGGGCGGCCGAGCAGGTCCGGCGGCACCCAGGCGGCCGTCCAGAAGTACTCGAAGAGCTCGCGGACCACCGCGAGCACCGCCTCGTCCCGGACGACCAGCGCGGTGTCGGGGGCACCGCCGGGCGCGGGCAGCACCGCCATGGTGCTGTCCACGGCGATCAGCCACAGCGGCAGCGTGTGCGCGACCCGGATGCCGGCGCCCGCGGCGGTCAGCCGCTGCACGTGGTCGAGCACGTCCGGGTGGTGCAGGGCCGCCGCCGGGTAGACGGTGCGCAGCCGGACGCCGTGGGCGAGGGCGATGCGTTCGCGGGCGAGTTTGCCGTCGAGGGCGGGGCGGGAGTGGTCCTGCCCGGGGCGGAGCGAGAGGACTTCGGTGCGGGCGCTGTGCGCGGCGTCCTCCAGGAGGGCGGCGATGCGGTCGGCGCCGTGGACGAGGTGGCGGGTGCCGCCGTCGTCGGTGTCGCTCTGGGCGGGCAGGTAGCGGGTGTGGAGCTGTTCGACGGTGTCGCGGGTGCGCCGGACGGCGGTGAAGAGGTCGGCGAGGTGTCCGTCGGCGTCGGCGAGGAGGTGGCGGACGGCGGTGGCGACGGAGACGGCGGTGAGTCCGCTGCCGGTGGCGGTGGCGGGCCGGAGCAGTCCGAGCTGCCGGAGTTCGCCGAGTGCGGTGTCGAACTCGGTTTCGTTCCAGCCGAGTTCGCTGCGCAGTTCGGGCAGCGGGCGGCTCGGGTCGGTGCGCAGGCGGCGGTAGAGGGCGGTGCTGTGCTCCACGGCGGGGACGATAGCCATCCGGTCGGTGGGCGAACGGTGAATTCCACCATCCGGGACGGCGGCTCCGGTCCCGGCCATGGCCGGTTCCGCCGTCCTCGGCGCGGGTCGTGCGGGGCGGTGCCGGGGCCAGGATGGCGGCATGACGACGGACGGGGCTTCGAGGATCTGGTTCGACGGCGCGCTGGTGCCGTGGCAGGAGGCACAGGTGCACGTGCTGACGCACGGCCTGCACTACGGGACGGGGGTGCTGGAGGGCACCCGGGTGTTCGGGACGGCCGGCGGGCCGGCGGTGTTCCGTCTGGAGGAACACCTGCGGCGGCTGCTGCGCAGTGCGCACATGCTGCGGATGCCGTTGCCGTACGGGGTGGAGGAGTTGGCAGCGGGCACGGTGGAGCTGCTGCGGTCGAACAGTCAGGGCGCCTGCTACGTACGGCACTTCGCGTTCCTGGGGGACGGCTCGATGGGGCTGGACATGCGGGGGGTGCGGACCAGGACGGTGATCGCGTCCTGGGAGTGGCCGGAGCAACGGCCTTCGGGCGGGCTGCGGTTGAAGACGAGCAGTTGGCGGCGGACGGATCCGAACAGCGTGCCGCCGGCGGCGAAGGCGACCGGGCCGTACCTGAATTCGGTGCTGGCGCGGCGGGAGGCGACGGACGCGGGCTACGACGAGGCGCTGCTGCTGGCGGCGGACGGTTCGGTCAGCGAGTGCAGTGCGGAGAACGTGTTCGCGGTGCGGGACGGGGTGCTGCGGACGCCGCCGGTGGCGGCGGGTGCGCTGGAGGGGATCACGCAGGACACGGTGCTGGTGCTGGCCCGGGACCTGGGGATCGAGGTGCGGGTGGAGCGGCTGCTGCGCTCGGACCTGTACGCCGCGGACGAGGTGTTCGTGTGCGGGACGGCGGCGGGGATCGTGCCGGTGGCCTCGCTGGACGACCGCGGGCTGCCGGCGGCGCCGGGCGGGGTGACGAAGCGCCTTGCGGAGCTGTACCGGGCGGCGGTGTCGGGCGAGGAGCCGCGCTACGCGCACTGGCTGACCCGGGTCTAGACCCCCGGGGTGTGTGGGGGCGCCTCCGGCCGAAGGCCGGGGGGAGAGCTGCGCGGTTCCCCGCGACCCCCGTGGCCTGCTCCCCGGTCCGCCTTCAGTGCAGGTCGTAGACGGCGCCGGGGCGGGCGACCTCGACGGGGCCGTCGAAGGCTGCGGCGGCGTCGCGGCGGTTCTGCTCGGCGTCCGTCCACGGCGGGACGTGGGTGAGCACGAGGCGGCCGACGTCGGCGGCCGCGGCGTGTTCGCCGGCCTCGCGTCCGTTGAGGTGGATCGCCTCGTAGGTCTCCTTGCCGTCGGTGTAGGCGGCCTCGCAGAGGAAGAGGTCGACGCCGCGGGCGAGGTCGACGAGCTCGGCACACTCGCCGGTGTCTCCGGAGTAGGCGAGGGAGGCGCCGCCGTGCTCGACGCGGAAGCCGTAGGCCTCGGTGTCGAGGTGGTTGACCCGGGCGCTGGTGATGCGCAGCGGGCCGAGGTCGAAGCTGCGGTTGCCGAGCGGGCGGAAGTCGAAGACCTCCTTCATGCCGGGTTCCTCCGGCATGTCGTAGGCGCGGGCGAGGCGCTCGGCGGTGCCGTGCGGTCCGTGGACGGGGAGGAGTGCGGGGCAGCCCTCGAGCCGGTAGTTGCGGGCGACCCAGTAGGCGCAGAGGTCGATGCAGTGGTCGGCGTGCAGGTGGCTGAGCAGGACGGCGTCGACGTCGTAGAGGCCGGTGTACTTCTGGAGCGCGCCGAGGGCGCCGTTGCCGAGGTCGATGACCAGGCGGTAGCCGTCGGCCTCGACGAGGTAGCTGGAGCAGGGCGACTCGGCGGACGGGAAGCTTCCCGAGCACCCCACCACGGTCAGTTTCATGCCGAGCCCCTCCGCCCCGATGGGTCATGGTCCACGCCGGCGGGGCACTACCTCTCGGTAGCGGTGCCCCTTCGCGTTGTCGAGGGTAAGGGGCGGGCGGCACTTTGCCCCCGTCTCCGTGCCGCGCTGTGGCTGGAATCACCAGAACGGGCCGGGCCCGGTGGCGGGCCGGACGGGGCGGGTGCGAGCGGCGTACGGCGCGGGCGGCGGCGGGTACGCCGGGGGCGCGGCACCCGTGCGGATGCCGCGCCCCTCGTGCGCCTCAGGCCCAGAGCTGGCCCTGCAGCGCGTCGACCGCGGCCTCGGTCGACTCGGCGGTGTAGATGCCGGTGGAGAGGTACTTCCAGCCGCCGTCGGCGACGACGAAGACGACGTCGGCGCGCTCGCCGGCCTTCGCGGCCTTGCGGGCGACGCCGATCGCGGCGTGCAGGATGGCGCCGGTGGAGACGCCGGCGAAGATGCCCTCCTGCTGGAGCAGCTCGCGGGTGCGCTGCACGGCGTCGGCGGAGCCGACGCTGAAGCGGGTGGTGAGGACCTCGGCGTCGTAGAGCTCGGGGACGAAGCCCTCGTCGAGGTTGCGCAGGCCGTAGACGAGGTCGTCGTAGCGGGGCTCGGCGGCGACGATCTGCACGCCGGGGACCTTCTCGCGCAGGTAGCGGCCGACACCCATCAGGGTGCCGGTGGTGCCGAGGCCGGCCACGAAGTGGGTGACGGTGGGCAGGTCGGCGAGGATCTCGGGACCGGTGCCGGTGTAGTGCGCTCCGGCGTTGTCGGGGTTGCCGTACTGGTAGAGCATGACCCAGTCGGGGTGCTCGGCGGCGATCTCCTTGGCGATGCGCACGGCGGTGTTGGAACCGCCGGCGGCCGGCGAGGAGATGATCTCTGCGCCCCACATGCGGAGCAGCTCGCGCCGCTCCTCGCTGGTGTTCTCCGGCATGACGCACACCATGCGGTAGCCCTTGAGCTTGGCGGCCATGGCCAGCGAGATGCCGGTGTTGCCGCTGGTGGGCTCCAGGACGGTGCAGCCGGGGGTGAGCCTGCCGTCGGCCTCGGCCCGCTCGATCATGTGCAGGGCCGGGCGGTCCTTGATCGAGCCGGTGGGGTTGCGGTCCTCCAGCTTGGCCCAGAGGCTCACCAGGCCGTCGGCGTTCCCGGGCACGGCTGCCGACAGGCGCGGCAGCCGTACCAACGGGGTGTTGCCGACGGCCTCGAGGGGGCTGTCGTAGCGCATTACTTCATGCCGCCGGCGACGGCGGGGAGGATGGTGACGCTGTCGCCGTCGGCGAGGGCGGTGCTGATGCCCTCGAGGAAGCGGACGTCCTCGTCGTTCAGGTAGACGTTGACGAAGCGGCGCAGCTCGCCGGCGTCGAGGAGGCGCTCGGCGATGCCGGGGTGGCGGCTGTCGAGGTCCTGGAACAGTTCGCCGAGGTTGGTGCCGGTGCCTTCGACGGCCTTGGCGCCGTCGGTGTACGGGCGGAGGATGGTCGGGATGCGGACCTCGATGGCCATGGCTGCGCTCCTGTGGAGGTGGGTCGGGTGGGCCGCCGCACGCGGCGCGGCAGGGGTGACGGCCCCGGGGCGGCCGGGGCGGGCTGGCGGTGCCGAGTCAGTGGGCGTCGGCGGTGCCGGGACAGATCGCGCTGGCGAGCCGGCACAGGTCGACGTGCAGGCGCGCCACGAGGCGGATGCCTGGGGCCTGATTGGTCACATCGACGGAACGCATGGGCTCATCGTATAGATTCCCGCCCCCGCAGCGGCATCCACGTCTCGCGATCCGGATGGTTTCGTTTCCCATGCCGAGACGGCGGCCCGCCGCGGCCGGCCGACGGGCCGTGTGCGGCTGCGGCCGGTCAGGCGGAGTACTCCTCGACGACCTGCACGTCTTCCTCCGTGATCACGCCGTCCACGATGCGGAACGAGCGGAACTCGTACGGGTCCTCCTCGCCGTTGCCCTCGGCGGTGGAGACGAGCACGTAGTGCGCCTCCGGCTCGGAGGCGTAGCTGACGTCGGTGCGCGAGGGGTAGGCCTCGGTGGCGGTGTGCGAGTGGTAGACGACCACCGGGACCTCGTCGCGGTCGTCCATCTCCCGGTAGAGCTTGAACAGGTCACCGGAGTCGAACTCGTAGAAGGTGGGCGAGCGGGCCGCGTTGAGCATCGGGACGAACCGCTCGGGCCGGCCGCTGCCCTCGGGGCCGGCGACCACGCCGCAGGCCTCGTCCGGGTGGTCGGCGCGGGCGTGGGCCACGATGAGGTCGCGCAGTTCTCGGGTGATGGTCAGCATGCGGCCAGGATAGCGACGGCCGGCCCCGGGTCAGGGTCCGGGACCGGCCATCGTCTCGACTGCCGGACGCCCGCCGGACGGCCGGCGGGCGTCCGGCGGATCAGCGGCCGGTGCCCGCGTCCGACCGGTCGCGGTCGGGGCCGCGGACCGCCTCGGGGCTCCTGCGGGAGAGCACCAGGTAGCCGGCGGTCAGCAGTGCGGCCCAGACCGGGAAGACGTAGAGCGAGATCCGGGCGTCCTCGTCGAAGCCGATGAGCACGACGACCAGGACGAGGAAGGCCAGCGCGAGCCGGCTCGGCCACGCCCCGCCGGGGGCCTTGAAGGTGGGGGCGGGCAGTCGGCCGTCCTGCCAGGCGCGGCGGTAGCGGATCTGGGCGACCAGGATGACGGCCCAGGTCCACAGTCCGCAGACGGTGGCGACGGAGGTGACGTACTCGAACGCCTTGCCGGGGGCGAGGTAGTTGAGCACCACGCCGACGCCCATGAGCAGGCAGGAGACGGTGATCGCGGCGGCCGGGGTGCGGCGGGCGTTGAGCGCGGTGAGGCTGCCGGGGGCCTGGCCTCGCAGGGCGAGGTCGCGCAGCATCCGACCGGTGGAGTACATGCCGGAGTTGCAGGAGGAGAGGGCGGCGGTGAGCACCACGAAGTTGATGACGGAGGCGCCGGCCGGGATGCCGACCTTCTCGAAGGCGGCGACGAACGGGCTGACGCCGGGCGCGAACTCCTGCCACGGGACGAGCGAGAGGATGACGACCAGGGCGCCGATGTAGAACAGCGCGATCCGCCAGGGCAGGGTGTTGATGGCGCGCGGCAGGGTGCGGGCCGGGTCCTCGCTCTCGCCGGCGGTGACGCCGACGAGTTCGACGCCGAGGTAGGCGAACATGACGATCTGAAGGGTCATCACGGTGGCGCCGACGCCCTTGGGGAAGAAGCCGCCGTCGGCCCACAGGTGGGTGACCGACGCGGTGTCACCGGCGTCGGAGAAGCCGAGGGTGAGCACGCCGACGCCGATGAGGATCATGCCGAGGATGGCGGTGACCTTGACCATCGAGAACCAGAACTCGATCTCGCCGAAGAGCTTCACCGAGATCAGGTTGGCGCCGTAGAGCAGCACCAGGAAGGCGAGCGCGCTGGCCCACTGCGGGACGCCGGGCGCCCAGTACCGCACGTACACCGCGGCCGCGGTGGTCTCGGCCATGCCGGTGACCACCCAGAACAGCCAGTACGTCCAGCCGGTGACGAAGCCGGCGAACGGGCCGAGGAACTCCCGGGCGTACTCGGAGAAGCTGCCGGAGACCGGGCGGTAGGTGAGGAGTTCGCCGAGCGCGCGCATGATCACGAAGATCACCAGGCCGGCCACCGCGTAGCTGAGGATCAGGCTGGGACCGGCCTTGGAGATGGCCGTGCCGGCGCCGAGGAAGAGACCGGTGCCGATCGCGCCGCCGATGGCGATCATCTGGATCTGGCGGCTGCCCAGTCCGCGGGCGTAGCCCTCCTCGTCCGGCTCGGTGTCGATCACCTCGTCGTAGCGCTGATCGGCCATGGGCGTACCGTCCTCGGGTCGTGGGGAGGTGAGAAGTCGTACCACGGAACGCCCGGATACCGGTGTTCATCTGAGCGTTAATTGAGCATGTCATGTCCGGACCCGTCCCCATGTGCCCGAAATGCCGCACCCCCGGGTCCACATGGTGGACACGGGGGTGCGGTGCCGCCGAGGTGGCGCCGGGTCAGCCGGCCATCGCCTCCAGCAGCGACTCCTGCATGCCGCCGAGCCAGAGGTACGCCATCACCAGCGGCTTGCGCGGATCGCTGTCGGGCAGCGCGTACAGCCCTTCCTCGTCGTCCTCGGTGACGTCCAGTCGGGAGCCGAGGGTCAGCCGCAGGTCGTTCAGCGCGCCCAGCCAGCGCGGGCAGTCCGCGGCCGGGACGGTCAGCACGCCGCCGTCGCCACCGAGCCCGTCCAGGGCCCGGACGACGCTCAGCGCGTCCTCGCGCTTGCGGGCCCTCAGGTCCAGCTCGGTGTAGCGGCGGAACTCGCCCGCCATCGCCCTGGTCTCGGTGTCGGCGGGCTCGCCGGGCTCGCCGTACGCGTCGGGGAAGAGCCTGGCCAGCGCGGGGTCGGCCGGAGCCTCGGTCGGCCCCTCGGCGAACAGCGCGGCCAGCGGGTCGTCGCCGGTTCCGCCGGGGCCGGGGCCGATCAGCTCCAGCATCTGCACCTCCAGCGACCGGAGGATGGAGGCCTCCACCTCGTCGAGCGCGATCGCCGCGGTGCCCTCGCCGGCACTCTCGAACAAGCCAGCCATGAGTCCTGAATCAGCCCCGTTCGCGTGTCTGTGGGTCTCGGTGTGTGGTGTCGCGGCCGTGCCGCCGACCCTGGCGACCGGCGCGTGCGGTGCCCGGCCGGGCGGGGGCCGCCGTGCGTCAGTCGTGCTGGAGGGTGGCCCAGAGCCCGTAGCCGTGCATCGCCTGCACGTCGCGCTCCATCTCCTCGCGGGTGCCGCTGGAGACGACGGCGCGGCCCTTGGTGTGCACCTCCATCATGAGTTCGCGGGCCTTGTCCTTCGGGTAGCCGAAGTAGGCCTGGAACACGTACTGCACGTAGCTCATCAGATTCACCGGGTCGTTGTGGACGATGGTCACCCACGGTGTGTCCGGTTCCACCGCCGGCAGGCCTTCGACCTCCGGGCGCTCGATCTCGACCGGCGCGACACTCACGACTGGCTCTCTCCTCTGCGGCTGACCGGGGTGGAGGCGCGTCTCCCCCTGCCCTCATGCTTCCATCCGGGGGACTTCCGAGCGAATCCGGGTCAACATCACGCCAGAGAAATCGTCAATCTGACGCTAAGTGGTAGTAGCATCATCGTCATGGACGCCATCACCGCGCACCGTTCCACCGCGCTGCTCACCGACCGCTACGAGCTGACCATGCTGCAGGCCGCACTGCGCAGCGGTGCCGCACACCGCCGCTCGGTCTTCGAGGTGTTCACCCGGCGGCTGCCGAACGGCCGCCGCTACGGCGTGGTCGCCGGCACCGGCCGGGTCCTGGACGCCGTCGAGGCCTTCCGCTTCACCGGCCCCCAGCTGGACTGGCTCGCCGACCAGCGGGTGGTGGACGACGCGACGCTGCGCTTCCTCGCCGACTACCGCTTCTCCGGCGACATCCACGGCTACCCCGAGGGCGAGGTGTACTTCCCCGGCTCGCCGCTGCTGACCGTCGAGGGCAGCTTCGCCGAGGCCGTGATCCTGGAGACGCTGGTGCTCTCCGTCCTCAACCACGACTCGGCGATCGCCGCCGCGGCCTCCCGGATGACCGCCGCCGCCGGCGACCGCCCGGTGATCGAGATGGGCGCGCGCCGCGCCCACGAGGCCGCCGCCGTCTCCGCCGCCCGCGCCGCCTACATCGCGGGCTTCAGCGCCACCTCCGACCTGGAGGCCGGCTTCACCCACGGCATCCCCACCACCGGCACCGCCGCCCACGCCTTCACGCTGCTGCACGACAGCGAGCGCGACGCCTTCACCGCCCAGGTCGAGTCGATGGGCCGCGGCACCACGCTGCTCGTCGACACCTACGACCTGGCCGAGGCCGTCCGCACCGCCGTCGAGGTCGCCGGCCCCGAACTCGGCGCCGTCCGCATCGACTCCGGCGACCTGACCCTGCTCGCCCACCGGGTGCGCCGCCAGCTCGACGACCTCGGCGCGCACAAGACCCGGATCATCGTCACCTCCGATCTGGACGAGTACGCCATCGCCGCGCTGGCCGCCGCGCCGGTCGACGGCTACGGCGTCGGCACCAGCCTGGTCACCGGCAGCGGCCACCCCACCTGCGCGATGGTCTACAAGCTGGTCGCCCGCGAGAGCGCGCCCGGCGGGCCGCTCGTCCCGGTCGCCAAGCGCTCGGCCGGCGGCAAGACCAGCACCGGCGGCCTCAAGTGGGCGGCCCGCCGACCCGACGCGGACGGCGTCGCCGAGGCCGAGGTCGTCGGCACCGGGCCTGTGCCCGCCCACCTGGAGCCGCACCTGCTGCACGTCCCGCTGGTCCGCGGCGGCGAGGTCGTGGGGCGCGAACCGCTGGACGCGGCGCGCGAGCGGCACCGGCGCGCCCTCGCGGCGCTCCCGATGTCGGCCACCCAGCTGTCGAAGGGCGACCCCGTGATCGTCACCGAGCTGACGAGCGGCGCGACCGCCGCCGGGTGAGCCCGCCGGGCCTTCCGCCGCCGCGCGTCACTCCCTACAGTCTTCTCGGCACCACCACGGCCTCCACGCCACCCCCACGTTCCGCCCGTGGTTCCGTCCCGGTCCCACCAGCGGTCCCGCCCAGGCCCCACCCGCACCTCCAACCGCACCTCCACCCGCACCGTCCGAACCGCCCGACCCCCACCGCGGCCCGCCGCGGACCGTCCACACCGAGAGAAGCCAGCCATGCACCGGGCCCTGATCGTCGTCGACGTGCAGAACGACTTCTGCGAAGGCGGCAGTCTGGCCGTCGCCGGCGGCGCCGAAGTGGCCGCCGCCATCACCGACCTGATCGCGGACGCCTCCCCCGGCTACACCCACATCGTCGCCACCCGGGACCACCACGTCGACCCCGGAGCGCACTTCGCCGAGGACCCGGACTACGTCACCTCCTGGCCCGCGCACTGCGTGGCCGGCACCGAGGGCATCGGCTTCCACCCCAACTTCGCACCCTCGGTCACCTCGGGCGCGATCGAGGCGGTCTTCGACAAGGGCGCGTACGCGGCCGCGTACAGCGGCTTCGAGGGCCGCGACGAGAACGGCGGGACGCTGGCCGACTGGCTGCGCGAACGGGAGGTCACCGAGGTCGACGTGGTCGGCATCGCCACCGACCACTGCGTGAAGGCGACCGCGCTCGACGCCGCCCGCGAGGGCTTCACCACCCGGGTGCTGCTCGAACTGACCGCCGGCGTCGCCGCCGGCACCACCGAGGCGGCACTGGCCGAACTCCGCTCCGCGGGAGTCGAGCTGACCGGCAGCCCGGTCCTGCGCTGAAGCCGCGCCCGGCACCGGAACGGCCGAGGCAGTCGGCGGCCGGGATCGGCGGCCGGGCCGGTCGCCGCACGGCCGGTCAGCGGTCGGTGACCACCAGCTCGACCACGTCCGCCCCGCCCGCCCGGAAGGCCTCGCGGAGCTCGCCGCCGACTTCGTCCGGCTCGGCGGCGACCCGCGCACCGGAGACGTACACCACCCGTACCCCCAGGTACTCCATCCGGTGCTGCTCCCCGCGCACCCAGGCGGCCTCGCCCTCGCTGACGCAGCGCAGGTCGGAGTCGACGGCCACCGCCACGCCGACCTCCGGCCAGTACAGGTCCGGCACCGCCACGTAGGTGCCGCCGCGCATCCGCAGTTCGGGGCCGACCAGCGGCACGGGCAGCAGCCACTCGTCCACCAGCTCGCCGATCCGGGCGAGCACCGACTCCCGCTCCATGGCGAGGAGTTCGTCCAGCGCGGCACGCACCCGGGGCTCGGTCAGCAGCCGGGCCTCGCCGAGTTCCGCCACCAGCTCCCGCAGGGCGCAGCCGCCCTCGGTGCGCGTCACCGCCTCGCGGAGCATCGCCCGCAGCAGCGCCGGGCGGACGGCACCGCTCTCGAAGGCCCCGGTGTCCGTCCACTCGCGCACCGCGTCGGCCACGGCGCGCGCCACCGGCGCACAGGCCAGGCCGTGCACCGAGCGGGCCACCAGCTCACGGCCGGTGCGCAGGATCCGGACGGAACCGGCGTCCTTCAGGCGCCGCTGACGGGGCACCAGCACCTCCACGCCGGTGACGGCCGGCAGCCGGGGCACCGAGGCGAAGCCGTACAGCGCCAGCGCCGCCGCGCCGGTGATCACGGCGCCCTCGCGGCCGCCCTCGTCCCGGCCGTCCTGCGCCGCGTAGAGGAGGGCCGCCCACATCCGCTGCTCGGGGGTCGGGTCGCCGTCCTGGAGCAGGTAGACGCGGGGCAGCAGCCGCTGCCACGGCCCACCGCGACGGCAGTGCTCGGTGACCGCCCGGGCGGGCACGCCGCGGGCCCGCAGCTGGCTCGCGGTGACCACGTTCTGCTGACGCCGAGCCAGCTCTTCCAGGGAGAGCGGCTGGGAAGGAATCCGGTAGCTCATGTCGACACCCTCCCCAACGCCGTCACAGTCGCACGCGCGACTTGACGACCTGTTACCCAACCGTCGCGAAAACGGGACGGCTCCGTCCTAAAGTCCCCATACCCTCACCCGTTCGACGTATGGGACGTTCACTCGAATGCCGGATTAGATCGGAATTGGTAGGTGACGATCCGTTTTTCATCGAATCGGCACATCAACGATCATGGAGTGGGGGCACCCCGATGATCAGCGATTACTGACCCAGAGTGACCAAGGCCATACGGTGGAGCACCACCCGCCGACCACCGGCACCCGCCGGATTGCCTACCATCGGCACATGCCACGTGACGAGATCCCCGGCCTGCGCGCCGCCCAACTGCGCCTCGGCCGCCTGCCCGGCTACGTCCGCCGGCCCGACCTCGCCCGCCGCAACAGCGCGGACGGCCACACGTACAAGAAGGGCTGGGAGGTCCGCTTCACCGCCCGCACGGAGGCCGAGATAACGGAGATCCGCGACCTGGTGATCGCCGCCGGGTTCGCCCCGGCCCGGCCGTTCTTCAAGGGCCACCAGCTGATCCAGCCGGTGTACGGCATCGCCGCCGTCCAGGCCTACCTGGCCGCCCGGGAGGCCTTCGAGGAGCTCGCCCGGGCCCGCGCCGCAGACGCGGACGGCACGGACGAGGCGGGCGCCCCCGGTGCCCCCGACGCCCAGGCGGGCCGCACCAGAACGGTGCCGATCCCCGAGCAGCTCTGCCGGGAGGCCGCGGCACCCGTCGCCGCGGCTGCCGCTGCGGCGGCCGCGGCCGGCGCGGCGGCACTGGCGGCCAACAGCGCGGGCACGGCCGCCCCTGCCGGTGCGGCGCCGGCCGGGGCCGCCGTCCGCGAGCTGTCCGGCGTCCCGGCCACGGCCGGCCGACGGGCCGGCGGACGCGGCCGCCGCACCGCGGGCAGCGCCGTCGGTGCCGGCAGCGCGATCGGTGCCGTCGGCGCCGTCAGCGCAGCCGGTCGTACGTCCTGAAGGTGTAACTCGCGTCGTACGAGAGCAGGTTGCCACTCGCCGCCGGAAGGCCGAGCCGGTGGGACAGCAGCCCGGTCAGCGGGCCGCAGCCCTCCGGCGCGGGGACGGCGAAGCCCTCGTCGTACGCGGAGAAGTGGATCAGCGGCGGGTTCCGGGAGACCCACTCCGAGGAACCCGCCCGCTGGAAGTGCAGGCTCACCGGCGCGCTCCGCCCGATCTCGCAGCCGTCCGGCAGCAGCGGGCCGGAGAGCCGGAAGCGCATCTCCATGCTGCCGGTGTAGAAGTCCGAGGCGCCGCCGTACTCCGCCTCCAGCGACAGCCCGAGCACCGGGCTGCGATCCCCGGCCGGGGTGCCGGGCAGGCCGCCTGGCACCGCCACCGGGCCGCCGCCGTGCCAGGCGCCCCAGACCTGCCCCGGCGTGCCGTCCGCGAGCGGGCCCTCGGCGTGCACCATCATGATCGGCCGCAATGCCGGGAGGTCGGCGGCGCCCAGGCGCAGCTTCGGGGTGGCCAGGTGCACCTCGCACCGCCAGCGGGCCGGGTCGACCCCCTGCGGGAGCTCCGGACAGTCGGCGTAGCCGGCCTCCAGCGCGGCCGGTTCGGCCTCCGGGGTCGCAGCGGACGCCGCGGCCGTGGACGCCGTGACGGCGGACGCCGCAGGGCCTGCGGCGGCGGGAGCGTGGGCGGCGGGGGCGGTGTCGGCCGCCTGTGCGGCGGAGGGGGCGGCCAGGGCGAGGCCGGTGGCCGTGAGGACGGTGACGGCGGCGATCCCGGCCCGGCGGGGACGGCGGGGACCGCGGGAGCGGTCGGGGCGGGCGGCGTCCTGAGCGGCGTGGGTTTCCATGGCGGCCAGCCTGCTGCCCGGGGCCCTCCGGCCGACATCGGTGAGAGCCCGGACGGCGCCCGGACAGCACCCTGACGCCGGGTCAGGGACGGCCCCCGACGGCGGCCCGGAGGCCGTCAGCGCAGGGCGGCGCGCACCGCCGCCGACTCCGCGGCCACCGTCCCCTCCTCCGGCCCGGCCGGTTCTGCGGCATCGACGTGCACGGTCGCCGCGACCAGGCGCGGCACGGCCCGTTTCAGCGCCTGCTCGGCGGCCTCGGCGACCAGGTGACCCTCCGCCACGGTGAGCGAGCCGTCGACCGCCACCTCGGCCTCGGCGCGCAGCGCGTGGCCGACCCAGCGCATCCGCAGCGCGCCGACCGCCCGCACCCCGTCCACCCCTCGCAACCCGCGTTCGGCGGCATCCACCAGCGCGGGCTCGACCCCGTCCATCAGCCGGCGCCCGACCTCGTGCACCGAGCTGCACAGCACCGCCAGCATCACCGCGGTGATCACCAGGCCGACCAGCGGATCGGCGACCTGCCAGCCCAGCGCCGAGCCGCCCGCGCCGAGCAGGACGGCCAGCGAGGTGAGCCCGTCGGCGCGCGCGTGGACGCCGTCCGCGACCAGCGCGGCCGAACCGATCCGGCGGCCGGTGCGGATGCGGTAACGTGCCACCCACTCGTTGCCCAGGCAGCCCACCACCGCCGCAGCCGCCACCGCCCAGACGTGGCCCACCTGTTGCGGGTGGAGCAGCCGGTCGACGGCGGTCACGGCGGCCAGCACGGCGGACGCCGCGACGGTGGCCAGCACGGCCACCCCTGCGAGGTCCTCCGCCCGTCCGTAGCCGTACGTGAAGCTGCGGGTGGCGGCGCGGCGGCCGAGCAGGAAGGCGATGGCGAGCGGGACGGCGGTGAGCGCGTCGGCCGCGTCGTGCACGGTGTCGCCGAGCAGCGCGACCGAGTCCGAGAGCACCACCACACCCGCCTGCAGGACGGCGGTGAGGGCGAGGACGAGGAGCGAGATCCACAGGGTCCGCAGCCCGTCGGCGGAGGTCTCCACGGCCTCGTCGACCTTCTCGGAGGCGTGGTGGGTGTGCGGGCGGAGCAGGTGGCCGAGTCGGGCGGGGGCGCCGCGGCCGTGGGTGCGGTGGCAGTGGCGGTGCTCGTGTTCGTCGCGCACGTCGCGCAGGACGTGTTCGTCGCGTTCGTCGTTCGTGTCGTGTTCGTCGTGGCGGTGGCGCTCGTGGCGCTGGTTGGGCTGGGTGGGCTGGTGCGGCTCGTGGGGGTGGACGTGGTGGACCGGACGGTCCCGGAGGCGGGTGCCGTGGGGGACGGCGCCCTGGGGGCGCGCGCCGTCGACATGCGCGTCCGAAAAGCGCGCGGCGGGATCGCCCGGCGCCCGGGTGTGCGGATCCCGGCCGTGCGGACCCCGGGGGTGCGGGTCTCCGCCGGGTGCGGTCCGCGGGGGGCGTGGGTGATCGGATGGATGCGCCGGATCCGTCATGCGCCCCACGGTCGCACATCGACACCGCTGCAGCCATCACCGCCGTACCCTCCGTGACCAGGTGCGATACCCTCGCACCTGCCGGAGGCCCCGGCAGGTCGGCTGATTGACCGTCATATCGCAGCGAGCTCAGGCCGGTTCCCGCTCCCCTCGACGGGGCTTGTCACCCAAAGCAGCCGTGCGAGGGCCTAGAGTGAGCACCGGGCTACCCTTCCGACGCGACCAGATCGAGAGGCTGATGTGACTGATCGTCATGTCCCTGCCACGGTATCGATCAGCCCCGCCGCCGACATCGGTCTGGCAGCCATGCCCCTGGAGTTCACGGCGTTCTGCGAACTGCACCGCCCCCGCTACCTGAGTTACGCCAAGGTCTGGTTCCACGAGCCGACCGCGGCCGGCCGGGTGGTCGACCAGGCGTTCTGCACGCTCGCCCAGGTGTGGCCCGAGGTCCTGGGCAGCTCCAACCCCACCGCCATCGCCTGGCAGATCCTGCGGAGCACGGTCGCGGAGTGCGAACGCCCGAACAGCGAGCCGCTCGCCGAGCACCGCCCGGCGCCGGCCGACGAGGACCTCGCGATCCTGCACTACGTGGTGGGCCTGGCCGCACCCGAGATCGCCGACGTGGTGGGTGCGGAGACCGCCAGCGTCGCCGGGCAGCTCCGCCACGCCCTGCGCCGCATGCCCCAGGAGTGGTGACCCGGGTCACGGGAAACCGGTGATCCGAATCACCGCACGCCCTACTGCCGGGCGCTACCCCGCGGGCGAATGATGATCTCCAGTCGACCGGACGGAGAACCCACGTGTCCATCGAGCACACCGTCGCCGTGTTCGAGCAGCAGGCCGTCGCCTGCGCCGAACTCGGCTCCCCGCTCTACGCCGCCCTGTTGCACGCCGCTGCGGCCGACATCCGCGAGGGCGGGCCCTGTGCGGCGGCCGTCGCCGGCCACGAGGACGACGCCGGGCCGCAGGCCGTGGCACTACGGCTGCTGGGCGGCGTGCACGCCCTGGTCCTCACCGGCCGGGCCCCGGAGCTCGCCGCCCACTACCCGAGCGCCGGCGGCAGCGTCGACCCCGCGCGGCCCGACACCGCCTGGCCCGCATTCCGGCAGGCCGTCGCCGACAACCTGCCGTGGGTACGGGACTGGCTGACCCGGCCGCCGCAGACCAACGAGGTCGGCCGCTCGAACCTGCTGATCGCCGGTCTGCTGCACACCCTGGGCGAGCGCCGCCTGCCGATCCGGCTGCTCGAACTGGGGTCGAGCGCCGGTCTCAACCAGTTGGCCGACCGCTTCCACTGCTCCTCCCCCGGCTACTCCTGCGGGCCCGCCGATTCGCCGGTCCAGCTGCCGGACGCCTGGCGCGGCACACCGCCCTCCTGGCTGCCCGCCCGGGCCGAGCCGCTGGCCTTCGCCGAACGCCGCGGCTGCGACCTCACTCCGATCGACCCGCGCTCGGCGGAAGGCTCGCTGGCCCTCCGCGCCTACCTGTGGCCCGACCAGCCGGCCCGCACGGCCCGGCTGGAGGGTGCGCTCCGGCTGGCGGCGGAGGTGCCCACCCGGGTCGAGGCCGTGGGCGCCGCCGACTTCCTGGCCGGTGCCGAGGTGGCCGAGGGCATGCTCACCGTGGTCTGGCACTCCGTCATGCGCCAGTACGTCCCCGCGGAGGAATGGGCGCGGGTGGAGGACGAGTTGGCGCGGCTGGCCACCTCCTCCTCGCCCACGGCGCCGTTCGTCCACGTCGCCTTCGAGCCACGGCGGATCGGCGACCGGCACCGGTTCGTGCTCGCCGTCCGGAGCGGCACCGGCCCGGAGGAACTGCTCGCCGAGGCCGCCCCGCACGGGCTGCCCGCCTGGCCCGCCGAACCCGGCTGGACAGCAGCCTGAGGCAGTGGCCCGGCGGCCGGGGCTGCAGCCCGGACGGGAAGTCGTGCGCCGGCCTCAGGAGGCGGTGGGCAGGCCCGTGGGACCCGGTCCTGCCACAGGCGGCGGCAGGACCGACCCGGCGGCCGGAGCGGGTCCGGCACGGGTCAGAGGCGGACGCCGGTGACGTCGTACAGGTGGTGCACCGGGTCGTGGATCAGGTAGTGCGAGAAGCTGTCCACGGTGAACCGCGCACCGTCGCTCCGCAGACCGGTGCGCTGCCACTGCTCGCCCGACACCCCGGCGAAGGACCGCGCCAACTGCTCGGCCGCGGCGGCCAGGTCCGCGCTCACGGTGGCCGGGTCCTGCTCGGCGTAGCGCTCGGCGACCGCCGTCGCGTCCTGGTCCCAGTTGGCGAAGGCCGGGGCCTCCTCGGTGAGCATCAGCACGAGCCGCCGGTCGAAGAGCCGGAAGACGTCCCGGACGTGGCAGGCGTACTCCAGCGTGGACCAGACGTCGGGCTGCGGACGGCGCCGCAGCTGGGCCGGGTCGTCCGCGAGCAGCCGCTGCCACTCGGCGGCGTTGGCGCGCACCATGCCCGGCACGTCCTCGCGGACGACGGCCGGGGTGTCCAGGCCGCAGTCGTCGCAGGAGCGCTCGAGGACCCAGGTCCAGTCCTTGGTGTCAGGAGTGATCATGCGTCCAGGATGCCGTCGGCCGCTCCCGCGCCACCAGTGGCGGGAACGCCAGCCACCGCCAAGATGCTGCCATCGGCCCCGCCGCAGGTCACCGGGGGCGGCGCGGAGCGCGAGGGCACACTCCTCGGGCAGCGGTGCACGGCAGCGCGCGGCGGCGGCCGGATACCGCGGGCCGGCCTCGCACCGGCCGTTCCGGCGGCGGGCCGGCGAGCCCACCACCGTGAGCAGGCCCGCCGTGAGCGGATCGGTGCCCGGGCGCGGCCGCTGCCGGGCTCGGGCAGCGGGCCGGACGGGCCGGTGACCGCAGGTCGGACCGGGCGATGGGAACGGCGAATGCCGGGGATGCGGGGCATCAGGAGGTCTTCGTTCATGGCCCCAATGGCAGCACGATCCGGACGGCCCCGGCGTGATCCGCCCCCAGCCTGTGGATAACTCTGCTGTTCCGGAGATCCTTCATACCTTCGAGTGATCCCGCTGGTCCGCCCCCGGCCCGTACCGCCGGACGGCCCGGGGGCGGCGGGCAGCGGACGGCCGAGGCCCGAAAATGCGTTGCACGGGGCCGAGGGCGTCCGCCGAGAATGACGAGGTGAACGTCGCTGCACCCGATACCTGGTCCATCGCTCCCGCACCGGTCGACGATCCCGACGCCCGCACGGTGCTGCACGCCTACCTGGACGAGCTGATCAGCCGCTACTACGGCAGGCCCGCCGAGGAGGCGGAGATCGCCCACGAGGCCGGCGACGGCGCCGACCTGCTCGGCGACCGCGGAGTCTTCCTGGTCGCCAGGGCCGGTGGGGCACCGGTGGCCTGCGCGGGCGTCCGCTGGCTCGCGGCGGACACCGGGGAGCTGACACGCGTGTTCGTCACCCGGTCCGCCCGCCGCGGCGGCGCCGGACGGCGTCTGGTCACCGCCGCCGAGGACGTCGCACGGGCCCGCGGGGTGACGCGGATGCTGCTCAACACCCGCCGCGACCTGACCGAGGCGATCGCGCTGTACACCCGCCTCGGCTACCACCCGACCGACCCCTACGGCGACGACCCGTACGCCGAGCTCTGGTTCTCGAAGGAGCTGGTATGACCGAGCACGGCACGACCACGACCACGACGCAGGCCGCACACGACGCACCGGCCACGCCCGCCGGCATGACCATCCGTGCGGCCACCCCGGCCGACTGGCCCGCGATCTGGCCGTTCCTCCGCGACATCGTCGCGGCGGGCGACACCTACACCTGGCCCCGGGACATCTCCGAGGCCGACGCCCGCGACATGTGGCTCAAGCAGCCACCGGGCCGGACGGTGGTCGCCGTGGACGCCGACGGCACCGTCCTCGGCACCGCGGAGACCCATCCGAACCAGGGCGGCCCCGGCTCGCACATCGCCAACGCGGGCTTCATGGTCGACCCGCGCCGCGCCCGGCGCGGGGTGGGCCGCGCCCTCGGCGAGCACGTCATCGCCCAGGCCCGCACCGACGGCTACCGGGCGATCCAGTACAACGCCGTCGTCGCCACCAACCACCGGGCCGTGGCGCTGTGGAAGTCCCTGGGCTTCGAGACCGTCGGTACCGTCCCCGAAGGCTTCCTGCACGCCGAACTCGGCTACGTCGACCTGCTGGTGATGTACCGCAGGCTCTGAGCCGAGGCCGAGGCCGAAACGGGAACCCGGCACGAGCCGGAGACGGACGGCCTGCCGGCTGCGTCAGCCCGCCGCCAACGCTGCCCGGAGCCGGAGCGCCAGCCGGTCCATCTCCTCCGGACCGACCGCGGCGGCGGCGTCCTTGCCGAGCAGGCCGAACACCCGCGGCCCGCGCAGTTCCTCCGGCTGGTCGGGGCTGCGCGGCACGACGTGGAAGTGCACGTGGGCGAAGCCCTCCGCCTCGGCGAACTGCGCGACGTACGTCTTCGCGCAGCCCGTCACCTCGGCGAGCGCCCTGGAGAGCCGGACCTGCCAGAGACCGAGGCCGGCGGCCTCCGCGTCGGTCAGCTCGGCCACCGCCGTGACGTGCCGCCGGGGCAGCAGGACGAGCCACCCCGGCAGCGCGGAACCGAAGGCGTGGGCGACCCGCCAGTGCTCGTCCCCTGCGATCGACTCGCGCGGAGGCAGGCCTTCCGGGTCTCCCGTGCGAACACATGTGTAACAATCCACGGCCGCGAGCCTAGTGCGGCGACAGCCGTCCGTAATCAACGATTGTGGAAACCCGGGCTGTTCAGCCGGTGGTGGTGTCGTCGTCCTGGACCGCACAGATCGCGTCGATCGCGGCCTGCCCGAGACCGGGGAACACCGACGACAGCATCGCCTCGCAGACCGCAGCCTCCTCGGGCGTCTTGGGCCCGTCCGCGAACGCGGGCGCCGGGGCGGCGAAGACTGTGGCGGCAGCGGCGAGCGCGAGAACGGCGCAGAGCTTCTTGAACATCGGACGGCCCTTCGGGTACTGGGGACAAGTAGTCCACCAGTACCCGAAGGGCCGTCGTGACCTGCGAACCTTCCGCCGTTCGTAGGCGTGTCAGCGGTAGGGGCTGCCGCCTGCCGGAGGCTGCTGCGGCGGGTACTGCTGGTAGGGCTGCGAGGAGCCGAACTGCTGCGGCTGGCCGTTGCCCTGGCCCGCGTACGAGGACTGCTGGGGCTGCCCCTGACCGGCGTACGGCGCCTGCTGCTGCGGGGGGAACTGCTGAGCACCCGGACCGTACGGCGGCGGGGTCGGCGGCACGAAGCCACCACCGCCGCCACCGTTGCCGCCACCACCGCTGCCGTTGCCGCGCGACCGCCGGACCAGCACGATCACGCCGCCGAGCACCACCAGCGCCAGGACGCCGACGATGGCCAGCACGTACACCGGGATGCCGCCGTCCTCCTTCGCGGCGGAGGAGTCACCGGGCACCGAGCTGTTGCCCGGGGCCGGCTTGGACGCCGCGGAGGACGGCTTGCCCGACGGGTCCGCCTGCGACTCCACCCGGGTGAGCAGCGGGTTCTCCTTCGGCCCGTTGTCGACCGCGGGGTTCGGCGCGAGCGCACCCTTGGCGGAGGCGATGCCGTAGCCGTACTTGCTGTTCGGGACGGGCGACTTGTCCGGAGGAGCGACAGCCGACTTGATCATCCGGTTGATGACCTGGCCCGCCGAGAGGTTCGGGTACTTCGAGCGGACGAGCGCGGCGATGGCGGAGACGTAGGCGGCCGCGCCGGAGGTGCCGTTGCCCTTGCCGTAACTGGAAGCCGACTTGGCGGTCGCACTGTAGATGTCCACGCCGGGTGCGGCCAGGGTCACCTCGGGACCGCTGTTCGACTTGGACCAGATGTTGCCCTGCGAGTCGATGGCCGTGACGGCTACCACCCCGGGGAAGGCCGCGGGGTAGATCACGGGGCGGTCGGAGCCGAAGTTTCCAGCAGACCCGACCAGCACGACGTCCTTGTCAACGGCGTACTTGACGGCATCCCGAACTGCCTTGTCCTCCGCAGTACCGCCGACGATCGACATATTGATGACCTTGGCGCCGTGATCCGCTGCGTAACGAATGGACGCCGCGATGTCGCCGGAGCCGGCGCTGCCGCTGTCGATGTCGAACGTGCCAATGCGCACCGGAAGGATCTTGGCTTTGGGCGCCAGACCCATGATTCCGGCGTCACTGCCGTGGCCGTGACCGGCGATGAGACTCGCCATGCCGGTTCCGTGACCGACCTTGTCGGTCTTGTAGTCCACGCCGTTCTCATTGGAGAAGTCAGCGCCCGGCAGCACCTGTCCGATGAGATCCTGGTGGTCGGCGACCCCCGAGTCGATGACCGCCACAGTAACGTTCTCGCCCTGGCTGATGGGCCAGACATCCCTCGTTACGTGGTAGTTGCCCAGCGCCCACTGGCCGTCGCGAACGGTGTCCGCACTCGCCGGGGCGGCGCTGATCCCCCACACGAGGGCGCCCGCAGCAAGCACGGCCATACCCCGCATCGGTCGGTTGGTCGTCAAGCCGTCGTCACCTCATCCGTCCGGTGGGCGTCTCGTCGCCGGAACAGCGACGAGACGCCCGATCAGCTGTGGGTGCACCTGGGGGTGCTGGGGATCATTCCACCACGTCGGGGTTGGCCCGCTCCCCCGACGCCCAGGTCTCCTCGTCCTCGACGAGGTAGTCGGGACGCCGCTTGCCGTCCTTCTTGTCCTTCTTCTTGCCGGCCTGCGAGCCGGGCATCCCGTGGCCCTGGCCACCCGCTCCGGCAGCGCCCTGTCCCGGGCGGTTGCGCCCGAGGCCCGATCCACCCTCGGTGAAGGAGCCGCGTCCGGCTCCGCCCTTCCCGGGCTCGCCGACCACGCCGCCGCCGCGCCGCGAGAGGCTTCCGCCCGCGCCGCCACCGGCCGACCGACCACCGGCGCCCGAACCGAGGCCGTTGCCGCCGCCCATGCCGCCCGAACCGAAGGCGTTACCGCCGCGGCCAAGGCTGCCCCCGGTCCCACCGGATCCACCACGGCCGAGACCCGTGCCGCCTGTGCCACCAGTGCCGCCGCGACCGCCACCGCCACCAAGACTGGTGTCGAAGACGCCGCCGCCCCCATGCTGGCCCCCGCCACCGCCGCCCGGGCCGGTGTGACCGGGACCGGTAGCGGGGCCGCTAGTGGTGGGCGGCCGATTGGTCACCGTGGCACCGTCGATTCCGGTGCCCGGTCCAACAGGCGTCGGCGTCTTGGGCTTGGGGGTGGGGTTCGCGGTACCACCGCTGATGCCACTGTCGGTGATGCGGGCCGTGGAGGTCTTCGGCGACTGCGGCGAGGCCGTCGAGGAGGACCGGCGGGTCGTGGAGGAGCCCGAACCGGTGCCCGAACCGGAGCTGGAGCCGCCGGTGAGACCGAGGCCTCCACCGACCAACAGCCCGCTGATCGCACCAGCAGCGGATGAGTCTGGCGCAGGAAGGTCCTCAATGTCCTCCTGGCCGCGCGGCGGCGGCTTCAGGTTGGCCGTCGCCACCCGGTACTTCGCCGCCAGCGTCTCCATGACGGCGACCGCCTGGGCCTTCTTCTCGTCGGTGACGGCGGTCCTGGTGTCCTCGTCGTCAACGCCGACGGTCGACTTGGCGGTGTCGCTGATCGCGTCGCCGGCCTTGTCCCAGAAGCTCGGCTCCTCGGGCATGTCCCGCTTGGCGGTGTCGATCGCCTCGGACATCATCTGCATGGTCTGCGCCGCGTCATTGGCATAGGCTGCGGCGTTATTGACGGCATTCGCGAGCCTGGTCATCTTCGTGTAGAAGGCATCGCTGGTCGCGCCCTCCCACGAGGACGTGGCGTCCGCCGAGGCGGTGTTCAGCGCCGTACGGATCTGCTTGAGCGTGTCGGCGGCCTTGCGCCAGGGGTCGCTGGCCGCCATGACGCCGCCGGAGTCCATCGACTGGACCATGCCGCGCATGTCACCGTGGCTGTAGCCGTTGAAGTTCGTGTATCCGCTCATGCTCGGACGCCTTCCGTCCCCGTCCCGAAATCGGCCTCAAGCTGACTGTCCCTGTTCAGGACATCGTTCACTACCACGACGGTTGCGGGTCTCCGCTACCTGCCGGTGAACTGCCCGCGGGACCCTTCGGACCCACCGCTGGACCGGCGGCGCTGTTCGACCGGTAGGCCGCGGTGACGGGCGTGGCGGTGCTGCCCACGGACCAGCCGTCGGAGTTGACCTTGAGGGAGTGGGAGGTCTCGTGCTCCTGCTCCTCGTAGTTCCGCGCCGTCAGCTCGGCCTTGTGCTGGGCTTCCTCGATCGCCTGCTGGAGGGCGTCCAGGACGTCGCGCAGGCTGTCCCGCATGTCCTGATACTTGGCATGCAGCGCCTCGGCCTCGGAGAAGGTGCCGAACGCGCTGCGGCTGACCCCGCTCTGGCTGTGCACTCGGGAGCCGCCCGCGGCGGACTCGAACTCGCCCAACAGTCCCCGTACCTGCGACGCGAAGGCGCGCAGGTTGTCCACTTCCACGCGGTAGCCGGAACCGCTCCCCGTGCTCACGTCTTTCGTGCCTCCCCCGTACTTCCTGGCGTCATGACCCGGGTCTTGACCCTTATGTCTAACACATGCCACGTCGGGCCAAAACCAACCCCTCACGGACCGAGCCGGGCCTCCCGGCTGACCTGCGGCTGGGCCGGGTGCGTGAACTGTCGGCCCGTCAGGCGACGGCGGCCGCCAGCGCGCGGCGGCAGAGCGAGTCGGCGCGCCGGGTGGTCTCGGGGAGGCGGAAGGAAGGGGTGAGGGCGAGCGTGGTCTCCACCGCTTCGGCCAGGCCGATGCGGTGGCCGACGGAGACGAAGACCGGCTTGACGCCCTGCCGGGTGCGGACGGCCCGGCCGACCTCTTCGCCGGCGTCCATCAGCGTCGACCAGGCGCCGCGTTCGGGGCCGGGCGTCTGGTGGGTGAACGTGAACGGGGTCTTGGCGACGCCGATGGTCCGCAGTCCGGTGTGGACGCCGAGGTGGCTGGCCAGGCCGAGGCGGCGGGGGTGGGCGAGTCCGTACCCGTCGCAGACCACGAGGTCGGGCTCGTGCCGCAGGGCGGCGAGCGCCTCCAGTACGGCCGGGAGTTCACGGAACGCCAGCAGGCCGGGGAGGTAGGGGAAGGCGACCGGGCCGACGGCGGTGGACTCGTCGACGACCTCCAGCGTGCCGTAGTCGAGCAGGACGGCTGCCGCGGCGACCACGTCCCGCTCGTCGTCGTAGGCCACGTCCACGCCCGCCACCAGCGAACCCGCCGCGGGCGCGGGTCCGGTGGCGGACACCAGCGGCCTCAGACGCTTCTGGACGGCGAGTGCCTCGGCCTCCTCGGCCGGCCAGTCGGCGGGAACGCTCACAATCTCCCCCAAGTGTCATGACGGTGTTCCGACGATCACCGTACCGACCGCGGCCGGGCAGGGGCGCAGCGCCGTGGCATCGGGGGCGGCCGGCCGTGAACCCGTGCGCCCCTCATGCCCGGCATATGCGGGATTACGCTGGACGTAGAGGTCCGCCGTGCTGGGTAGACCTCCGAAGGGCCCTCTCCGGGGCCCACCGACCAGGCACTGCCCCGACACTGACCTGATCCCCGGCCTGCTCCCCGACCTGGCCCCCGACCGGCTCCCCCGCCGACTCCGCATGAAGGACTGACCGCCATGCCGCGTCCGACGCTCCCTCAGATCTGCACCGGCACCTTCACCGTCGTCGTATCGGCCGTCGCCCTGTTGGCGGTCTCCGGGTCCACGGGCGTGTTCGAGGTCGCGGTGCTGGTGGCCTTCGCCGTGGCGCTGGGGACGCTCGCGACGGCGCTGTTGATGACGCTCTCCGCGCAGCGGCGCACCGACCGCGGCGTGCCGGCCGGCGCGGAGCCGGCCCGGGAGGCATCGACGGTGCCCGGGCCCCGGCCGGAGTACGCGGGCCGGTCCTGACCGTCCGCCGTACCGCACCTGTCTCCGCACCGCACCTGCCTCCGCGGGCCGCGGCCGGTCCTGACCCCGGCGGTGGCCCGCGGATCGTTCCACCGGCCCTGCCCGGCCGCCCCGGCCCGGTGGGGGCGGGCGTCAGACCGCGGTGGAGACCACCACCGTCTTCGCAGCCTTGTCGTGGATGCACTGCCGGTACGGCTTGTCGAAGACGCCGAACAGGCCGTCGATCGGCCACCAGAGTCCGCCGCAGCAGATCAGCGCGGGGACGATGAACACCGCGGCCCGGGTCCAGGCGGCCGCCGGGCCGGGCACGCTCCCGTCGGCGAGCATGGCGACCCGGACCTTCATCAGCTTCTTGCCGAGCGTCTGGCCGTCCCGGCCGAGCATCAGGCCGCCGTAGACCAGCCAGAGCAGGTAGCCGAGCCAGGTCGCACCGACCCAGCCGTCCTGCTTGCCGAAGCTGGCGAACGGGACCACCAGCGCCACGGCGACCGCCTCGACCAGGACGAAGTCCACCAGGGTGGCGACGATCCGGTTGGGCCAGGTGCCGAGCGGCGGCATTCCGGGCACCGGGCCGGCACCGGGCGCCGTACCGGGGGTCGGCGGCGGTGCCGCCCCGTGGCCGGGGCCCGTCCCGAAACCGGGCGGCGGGGCACCGTAGGTCCCGGTGAACTCGCCGGGGGTGTCGTACGGGCTGCCCGTCGGCGGCGGAGGCGGCGGCGCGCCGTACGGGTCGGACGGCGCACCCGACGGCGTGCCCTCCTGCGGGGGCTGCTTGTCGAAGGAGGGCTTGCCGCCCCCTTCCGGCTCCTGGCCTGAGGGGTCATTGGTGCTCATGCACCGAGTAGAACATCGGACATGCCACGGAATCGGCACATCCGGTACGTTTTGACGGGGTTGCCGAACGGCTCACGACCGCCCGGAGAGGCGCCGGCAGCGTGCCGACGGCGCGCCCGGCGGTGACGTCCGATCAGCCCTTCACCACGCGGGTGGCGGCCGCCCGGTCCTGCCATCCGCGGCGGGCCCGCCGGTCGAACAGCGGCCAGAGCAGGCCGACCGGCATCAGCACGGACAGCTGCCTGACGGCCCACCGCACCAGCGATCGGCCGAACGAGGGCGGTGTGCGCCGCCCGCTGCCGCCCCCTCGGGCGTCGACCACCCGGATCCGGACGAGCCGCTTGCCGAAGGTCTGGCCGGTCCGGGCCGTCGGCAGCACCTCGTACAGCACGCCGAACACCACCAGGACGCCGATCAGGACGCCCGCCTTGCCCAGGACGACGCCGTCGACCAGCCAGACCCGCACCTCGTGGCCCGCCAGCGCGGAGGCCGCCCGCGCCTGGTCGAGCTTCTCCCGGACGTGCGCGACGGCCTCCGTACCGAGCGGCACCCCGGCTGCGGCCGCCACCACCAGGACCAGCAGGGAGTCGACGATCCGCGCGGCCAGCCGGCGGCCGAGCCCGGCGGACTGCAGCGCGGCCGGCTTCGGCGCCGGCTTCGATGCCTGCTTCGTCGCCTGCTTCGGGGCCGCCTTGCGTGCCGCCGCGGCCGGGCGCTGCTCGGCGGGGCGCTGCTCGGCAGCACGCCGGCCGGACGCGGCCTGCCCGGAGGGGGTCGGTGCGGAGGGACGGCTCACCGGCGCGGGCCGCTCGGCCACCCGCGGGGCCGCCCCGGCGCCGGGCTCCGGGGAACGGGGCGCCGCACGCTGCGGAGCCGCCGACCGGGCGGCCTCCGGCCGGAGCGCCGTGGCGGGCGCCTCCCTCGGCACCCGCTCCTCGCGCCGAGCCGGTCCGGAGAACGTACGCGCAGGCTCGACCCACGGGACCTCCGACAACGGCTCCACCGCAGGCACCGCCTCGGCCACGGCAGGCTCCGCGGGAGCAGGCTCGGTCACGGCAGGCACGTCGGGTTCTGCCTCGACCGTCGCCCCGGGTGTCGGCGGCGCCTCCGGCTCCTCCTCCGCCACCACCGTCTCGGGCGCCGCAGAGTGCACTGCGGAGTGCACCGCGGAGTTCTCCGTGGGCTGCGGCTCGGCCGCCTCGGCCTCAGGGGCGGCGATCGCGCCGGGCGCCGCCTGCAGGGCCTGAGGGGCCCGGACGGGGGCCGGCGCCGGGAAGGACGGGGGCGCGGCCGCGTGCTCGACCTCGGCGAACTCGACCTCCGCGCCGGTCGGCAGCACACCCCAGGACACCCAGCGCGGGGCCGCACCGGTCTCCAGCAGGCCGCGCTGCGCCCTCGGATCGGCCTGCCACCCGGACCCGCCGGACCGCGCCGCGGGGACCCGCTCCTCCGTCTCCTGCGCGGCGGACGGCTGCGCCGCCGGGGTCAGGGTCTCGGGCAGGGCCTCGGGCGGGGCCGAGCGGGCGGACGGGGCGACGACCGCGGCCGGCGGGGGCACCAGGGTCGGCGGAACGTGGCGCAGGGCAGGCTGCTCGGCCCGCACCGGTTCGACGTCCGCGCGCGGGCGCAGCTCGACCTCGGCGTGGGCGGCCATCACGAACGAGGCCCCGGCGGACGTCTCGTCGAAGTACACCGGCCCGGTCTGCGTGTCCGAGTCGGAGAGCGGCGGGGACGGCCGGTCCGGCAGCGACGGCATCGCCGGTGCCGGCACCCCGGCCGGCGCGGGCTCACCCGGTGCTGGCTCGACCCCTGCATGCTCGACGGACAGGGACACGGACACGGACACGGACGCGGGCCCTGACCCGGACTCGGCGGACCCGGACCCCGACCCGGCGTCCGGAGGCCCGGCCGGTGACGGCACGGCCGGTGCAGCGCCCCCGGAAGCGCCCGGGGCGGCCGAGGGGACGGAGACCGGCGGAGCGGAGGCCGGTACGGCGACGGGCGGAGCGGCGGTCGGCGGGACGAGCGGCGGGGTCTGCCGGCTGACGATGCGGGGCGGCTCCAGCACCTCGCCCTCGGCGGGCGCGGGGCGGGTGGTGCCGGGGACCCACCCGGTACCACCCCAGTAACGGACGAAACCCGGGATGGACGGGTCCGGGTAGTAGCCCGGCATGGGGCCGACGGCGGTGTCCGCAGCGCCGCCGTTGGGTCGGTCCGTCATCCGGTTCTTCTTTCGTGGCAGCGTCGATGGCGCTTGGAGCGCAGCCGGACAGTCGCCAGGCAGTCACAAAGGGTAGTACTTCCGCCCCGCCCTTCCCGTGGGTTCTCCGGAAAAACACTCCTTCCCGAACCCGTGTAAGAGCGTGCGGGCGGGCCGCTCTCCTCTCCCGAGGGGCCGAACGGCGGCCCGGTCGAGCGGAGAGGATCCGGCCATGGAGCAGACCCCGAGCGTGGTGGAACTGGAGCTGGACATCGAGCTGGTGCTGTCGCCGGAGCGCAGCGTTCCGGTGCCGGCCCGGCTGTCGTACGGCAGCCACGACCCGTTGGCGGTGCACGTGACCTTCCACCTGGACACGGGCAACCCGGTGACCTGGGTGTTCGCGCGGGAGCTGCTGGTGGAGGGGACGTTCCGGCCGTGCGGGCAGGGCGACGTCCGGATCTGGCCGAAGCGGTCGGGGCGGCGCGGGGTGCTGTGCCTGGCGCTGAGCTCCCCGGCGGGGGACGCGCTGCTGGAGGCACCGCTGGCACCGGTGGCCGGGTGGCTGGAGCGGGCGCACCGGCTGGTTCCGCCGGGCGGTGAGCTGGCGGCCCTGGACATGGACCACTGCCTGGCCGAGCTGCTGGCGTGAACGGCGGGCGCGAGCGGCCCCACGCCCGGGTGTACGGTCACCCGGCCGCCGGGCTTCACGCCCGGGTGAACGGGCCCTGCCGCGTGCCGGGCCCTGCGGCATACCTGTCCCTGCGGCGTGCCGGGCCCTGCGGCGTGCCGGTGGGGCGCCGCCGGCCGCTCGCCGGGGACGGCCACCGATCGGACGGGACGAGCGGGACGGTCCGGACGGCCACGGCACGCCGCGGGGGCATGCCGACGCCGCACGTCCGTCCGGGGGCCCTGGAGCCGGTCTTCGGAGGCGTGGGCGGCCAGGTTGCCCCCACGCGCCCCCAGGCGGCCCCTGTGAGGCACCCGTACACCTGTTCCGTACACCTGTGAAGTCGCGCCCTAGGCGCGGACGCGCCCCTCGGAGCGGCGGCCGTCGGCCCAGGAGCCGGGGCGCTGTTCGGGCAGCCGCAGCAGCGGCTCCCCGGCGGCGCGGCGGCGCGCCGCGACCCGGGCGGCGGCGGCGGCCAGGAAGCCGACGCCGACCAGCGGGTAGACCGCGGCGGGGATCTGGGCGAGCGGCGCGAGGTGCTGGTCGAGGTCGCCCTTGTGCGGGACGACCCACATGGCGAAGGAGAGGAAGGCGAGCAGCGTCGCGCCGAAGATCGGCCGCCACCGGAACCGCCGGACGGCGACCGGCCGGGAGCGCTCGTGGGCGGCCTCGGCGGCGAGCAGGACGAGCACCGGGACGCACCAGACCCAGTGGTGGGTCCAGCTGATCGGCGAGATGAGGACGGCGGTGACCGCGGCGCAGCAGATGCCCCAGGCCTCGCCGCGGGGCAGCCAGCGGGCGCTGCGGTGGGCCCAGGCGGCGGTGGCGAGTCCGGCGACGGCGACGGTGGCACCGGCGAGGGTGGCCAGGGTGCCGGGGTCGGCGGTGTGCAGCAGCCGGGCGACGGCGCCGCGGACGGACTGGTTGTCGACGATCTCGGTCTTGCCGACGCGGCTGGAGTCGTAGAGGTACTTCGTCCAGAAGCCCCAGGTGGCGTCGGGGAGCAGCAGGGCGCCGAGGGCGAAGGTGCCGAGGAAGGTGAGGCCGGCGGTGAGGGAGGCCCGGACGCGGCCGGTGATCATCAGGTAGACGGCGAAGAGGCCGGGGGTGAGCTTGATGCCGGCGGCGATGCCGATGGCGACGCCCTTGGGGAGACGGTGCAGCGGTCCGCCGGCGGCCGTGCCGCGGCTGTCGGGGCGGTTGAGGTCCCAGAGGATCAGGCAGGCCAGGACGAGGTTGATCTGGCCGTAGCGCAGGGTGGTGAAGACCGGTTCGAGCCAGACGCCGAGGCCGGTGACCAGCAGGATGCCGATCGGGCGCACCTCCCGGCGGGGCCAGCCGACGAGCTTGAAGGAGAGGTGGGCGAGGACGCCGAGCAGGACGACGTTGCCCGCGGTGATCGCGACCCGGAGGACGCCGATGCCGAACCAGGTGGTCGGCACGAAGAGCATCGCGGCGAACGGCGGATAGGTGGCGGGCAGGTTCCACTCGGTGACCCGCAGCGCGTAGAGGTCGTGGCCGTCGGCGACGGCGGCGCCCTCCGCCCGGTAGACGATCATGTCGACCATCGAGGTGCCGACGAAGTGCCGGACGGTGGCGTAGGCGAGCAGCGAGACCACGGCGAGGGCGGCGGCCGCGGTGAGCGGGCCGCGCGGGGCCGCACGGAGGTCCTGCAGCGGGGCCCGGAGCGGGTTCCGGAGCTGTCGGCGTCCGGTGTCCGGGGTGGGCCGGGACCGCTGTTCGGGCTGCCGGCCGGCTGTCCGGTCGGCTTCGCGCACCGCTGTCACATTCCGCTCCGTCCGCCGGTGAACCAGCTGCGACACTACCCGACGCGTCCCGCGGACCCCCAGGCCACGACGGCGGACGGCCGCCGCTCCACGGGTCGGAGCAGCGGCCGGAGGGGCGGCGGGACGGAGACGGGGCGGCGCCCTCCGGCCCCGTGCTCCGGAGGGTGCCGCCGTGTTCCGCGGCCTGCGGGCGGACGGACGGGCGCCGCGCGCGGTCGCGGGGTCGGTCAGCCGGTGTAGGCGCCGAAGGCGCGGGTGAAGGCGAGCGGCTGCTGGTCGATGCTGCTGCAGGTGGCGTCGGCGAAGGCCTTGGCGCCGCCGGGGCAGGCCTTGTCGCGGGTGCCGGACCACATGGCCAGCCAGGCGAGGTGCTTGGTCTTGGCGAACTCGGCGAGCTGGGCGGCGTCGGCGACGGTGAAGACCTCGGTGGCGACGTCGTTGACGCCGATCATCGGGGTGACGGCGGTCTTGGCCCAGGCGGCGCTGTCGGAGAGGCCGAGGACGCCCTTGATCTGGGCCTGGGTGGCGGTGGCGGCGTCGATGGCGAACTTGCCCATGCGGCCCTGCGGGTTGGGGGCGGCGCCGTCGCCGTAGTCCATCGCCATGATGTTGACCGCGCCGACCTGCACGCCGTTGTCCTTGGCGTTGGCGACCAGGTTGATGCCGTCCTGGGTCAGGCCGCTGGGCAGGGCCGGCAGGGTGAAGGAGACGTCCAGGGCCTTGCCCTTGCCGGCGGCGGTGCGCTGGAGCTGGGCGATCGCCTGGGCGCGCCGGGTGTTGGCGGCGGTGTTGGCGAGGGCGCCGCCCTCGACGTCGAAGTCGACCTTGGTGAGGCCGTAGGCGTCGACGGCCTTCTGGTAGGCGGCGGCGAGCTCGCCGGCGGAGGAGCAGGCGGTGGCGAGCTCGCTGCCGTTGGCGCCGCCGAAGGAGACCCGGACGTCGCCGCCGGCCGCGCGGAGCGCGCCGATCTGGGCGGCCACCGCGTCGGTGTTGAGGTCGCTGACGCCGCCCCACTTCGGGGTGCAGCCGCCGCCGGAGACGACGAAGGCGAGGGTGTAGTGCTTCACGCCGGTGGTCTTGGCGGTGCCGACCAGGTCGAACGCCGGGTAGAGCGAGGTGTCGACGTAGGGGGCGAAGCGGCCGCCGCCGGGGGTGCCGGTGCTGGTGGGGGTCGGCGAGGCGGTGGTCTTCGTCGCGGTGGGGGTCGGGGTGGCGGTCGGCCTGGTGGTGCTGCCGGTGGGGCTGGGGGTCGGCTTCGGGGTGGCGGTGGTGGGCCGGCCGGAGGGGGTGGGGGCGGGGCCGGTGCTGCAGGACACGTCGTTGATCAGGCAGTGGCCGGGCTCGGCCTGGGCGCCGCCGGAGCCCTGGACGACGAAGCCGACGTCGACGGTGCGGCCGGGCTCGATCCGCTTGTTCCAGGACTCGGGCTTCACGGTGACGTGCTGGCCGGAGGCGGTGTAGCTGGCGTTCCACAGCGAGGAGATCTTGGCGCCGGCCGGCAGGTCGAAGCTGAGCGTCCAGCCGTCGATCGCGGCGGAGGTGGAGTTGCTGACCACGTACTGGCCGGTGTAGCCGCTGTCCCAGGTGCTGGTGCGGCTGTACACGGCGCCGAGCGAGGCGGCGCTGGCGGACGAGGCGAGGGCGGCCACGCCGCCCGCGACGAGCACGGTGGCGATCGCGGAGGCCCCGAGGACGGCGCCCTTGCGGCTGCGACGGCGGTGGCCCTGGCGTCGGACGGGCTGGCTCGGCATGTCGGGTACCTCCGCTGAGAGGGGTCGGGCCGGGTCCTGACCGACCCGGGCGCCGCTGACGCTACCGGCCCGTAAACCCCGTGAAACCGCTGCTCAGGAAGGGGTGAGCCTCTCTTAGGGAGCTCTTAAGGCCAGGGCCCCGGAGCTCGTGGGGCGCGGTCGGGCCCCACGGCCGACCGGCCGGGTCGCGGCACCCGGGCGCACCCGCGGTCCGCTACTCGACCCCGGCGGTGCGGCGGCGGCCGGGCCGCACCCGCCGCCGCCGGCCTGCCCGCGGGGTGTCGCCGGACGGGCGGGTCTGCAGGCGCAGCCGGATCTCGGCGCCCCCGAGGCCGGCGGACCGGCCGAGGGCGAGGTCGCCGCCGGTGGCCTCGGTGAGCTTGCGGACGATGTCCAGGCCGAGGCCGGTGGAGCCCTCGCCGCCGTGGCCGGAGCCTCGTTCGATGGCGGCCTCGGGGTCGGTGAAGCCCGGTCCGGCGTCGCCGACCAGCACGATGACGGAGCTCTCGGTGGCGAGCACGTCGACGGAGAAGGCGGTGCCCATGCTGGTGTGCCGGAAGACGTTGCCGAGCAGGGCGTCGACGGCGGCGGCGAGGTCGCCGCGCTGCACGGGGACGTGGACGGGTGCGTCGGCGCCGGCGAGCTGCCAGGGCCGGCCCTCGTCCTCGGCGAGCGCGGACCAGAAGCCGACCCGTTCGCGGATCACCTCGGCGGCGTCGCAGCCGAGTTGGACGGCGGGGGTCTCGTCGCGGCCGCGCCGGGCGGAGCGGATGATCTGGTCGACCTCGCGTTCCAGCTGGGCGACCGCGTGCCGGGTGGCGTCGGCGGCGTCGCCGTTGCCGAGCGAGGCGGCGTTGAGCCGCAGCACGGTGAGCGGGGTGCGCAGCCGGTGCGAGAGGTCGGCGGCCAGTTCGCGTTCGGCGGCGAGCAGGTGGACGACCCGGTCGGCCATCGCGTTGAAGGCGTGGCCGGCCTCGCGGAGTTCCTCGGGAGCGCCCTTGGCGCGGGCGTCGTCGACGGGCACCCGGACGGCGAGGTTGCCGGCGCCGAGCGAGCGGGCGGCGCCGGCGAGGCGGCGGGCGGAGCCGACGATCCGGGCGCCGAGCCGGTCGGCGACCAGGACGGCGATCGTGACCAGGACGAGGGCGACGAGCGAGAGCACCAGCCAGGCGGTGCCGACGCCGCGGCTGAGGTCGGCCTCGGCGACGTACACCTCGACGACGGCGATCCGGCCGCCCTCGACGGCGACCGGCTGGAGCAGGGCGAAGCCGCCGGCGACCCGGACGGTGAAGGCCCGTCCGCTGCCGTCGCCGCGGTCGCCGCCTGCGGTCGCGAGGTCGGCGGCGGCGGCCCGGCCCTCGCCGACGAGGCCGCCGGAGGGCAGGTGGACGGCGATCCGGTCGTGCGCGCCGGCGTCGGTGGAGGCGACGGCGCGGGCGATCGGGTCCTGGTCGGTGGTGATGGCGAGGGCCGGGCCGAGGGCCGCGGCCTGGCGTTCGGCGGCGGTGAAGGCGCGGTCGCTGGCGGTCTGCTGGACCATCAGCCCGAGCGGGATGAGGAAGGCCAGCGCGACCATCGTGGTGCCGGCGACGGCGGCCTTGACGAGGGCCCAGCGCAGCGAGCGGGTGAAGCGGGGTCTCGTGGCGGGTGAGGTGTCCGCGGCCGTGGCGTCCCCGCCGGTCGGCCCGGTGCCGGGGGGCGTCATGTCAGGCGGCCCACCGGGTCGGCGACCGTGTCGCTCGGGGCCTCCAGCCGCACGCCGACGCCGCGGACGGTGTGCAGGTAGCGGGGCCGGGAGGCGGTCTCGCCGAGTTTGCGACGCAGCCAGGACAGGTGCACGTCGATGGTCTGGTCGCCGCCGTAGGTCTGGCGCCAGACCTCGGCGAGTATCTCCTTGCGCGGCACGACGACGCCGGGCCGGGCGGCGAGGAAGGCCAGCAGGTCGAACTCGCGGCGGGTCAGGTCGAGCGACCGGCCGTCGAGCGCGGCCTCGCGGCGCTGCACGTCGATGGCGAGTCCGCCGACCCGGAGGACCTGCGGGGCGGGGGCGCTGCCGCCGCCGAGGCGGCGCAGGACGGCCGCCATCCGGGCCGTCAGGTGCTCGGGCGAGAACGGCTTGACGAGGTAGTCGTCGGCGCCGGCGTTGAGCAGGCGGACGATCTCGGCCTCGTCGTCGCGGGCGGTGGAGATGATGACGGGCACGTTGGTGAGGCCGCGGATCATCTTGAGCGCTTCGCTGCCGTCGAGGTCGGGCAGGCCGAGGTCGAGGATCACCAGGTCGCAGCCGACCTGGGCGACCTCCCGCAGTGCCTCCAACGCGGTGCCCACGCTGCGCACCGCGTGGCCGGTCTCGGCGAGGTGTCGGATCAGCGCGGAGCGTACGAAGGGGTCGTCCTCGACCACGAGCACTGTTGCCATGGCCCTGCACGGTACGGCATGGGCCCCCCATTGGTCTGTACCTCGGGCGTTATGCGTTGATTGCCCGTGCTCCGGCGCGGACGTTTCACAGGGTTGCCGCAACCTTTCACAGGATTGCCGGGCCCGGGGCGCTGCCGCCGCGCGGGATGCGGCAGGATGTGCGGACGATGCGGAGCGGACTGGTACAGATCGGCGCCTGGGCGGTGGCCACCGGAGCGGCGGTGGCGCTGTCCTGGTACGGCGTGCACACGGTGCTGACCGAGGCGGGTTTCGAGCGGCCGCAGGCGGTGCCGCTGCCGTCCTCGACGACGCAGGCGGCGGCGAGCCTGCCGCCGGCGGCCTCGGCGACGGACCCGGGCGAGGAGCCGGGGTCGACCGCGCCGGCCGACCCCTCGCCCTCCGCGTCCTCGGCACCGCCCTCGCCGTCGGCGGCGCCGACGCTGCCGAGTCCGATCCGGTCGGCCTCGCCGACGGTGAAGCCGCCGTCGCCGTCCTCGGTGCGCAGCTACCTGGTGCCGGGCGGCCGGGTGGCGCTGGACGTCCACCCGGACCGGGCGGACCTGGTCTCGGCGACGCCGGACGCCGGCTGGCAGGTCCAGGTGTGGAACGGCGACCACTGGATGCGGATCGACTTCTCCAAGGACGACAAGGCCAACTCGGTGTTCGTCACCTGGAACGGCCACCCGCCGGACGTCCAGACCGTCGTCCGCTGACCTCCCGTCGCTCCGGCCGTCCGGCGCCTGCTCAGGCGGCGGAGCCGGTGCCGGGGCGGGCGACGTATCCGGGGAGGTAGGGGCCGGTGTAGCCGGTCCGGTCGACCAGGGTGTGGCGGACGAGGCCGCCGTCGCCGACGGCGGCGAGCACGACGGTGCCGTGGCGGTCGCTCAGTTCGTGGGGTTCGGTGACGGCCGCGGCGCCGCGGTCCACGGCGTAGTCGAAGGCCCAGTGCACGTCCGGCACCCGCAGCACGACCTCCAGCACGCCCTCGCCGTGCTCGGCGAGGTGGCGGGCGAGCCGGCCGCCGGTGCCGGCGGGCGAGCTGACCACCCAGCGGGCGCCGCCGGCCTCCAGGACGTACGCGCGCAGCTGCGGGTTGCCGGTCTCCGGTCCGGTGTAGGCGGTGCAGTGCAGGCCGAGGGCGGTGCGGTAGTGGTGGGCGGCCCGGCGGGCGTCGCGGACGGCGAGGACGAGGGCGTCGGTGGCGGCGAGCGGGCCCGCCCCGGTGGGTGGCGCCCCCGGCGAGGGGCAGGGGCGGACGGCGTAGCGGGTGTTGGCGATGTGCGCGGTCATGGCAGGGCCTCCCCGGGTCGCCCCGGGGACGGTTCGGGGGCGGAGTGGCCGCCCGCCGGGGTGTGCAGGAGGGTGGCGCGGCTCCTCGGGGCGCGCAACTGTTCCGTTTCCTCCTGGGCAAGGCGCCCCCGGGGGCCGGAGAATGGCCGCACCCACTGGACAGATTGCCCACCGGGACGACCGACCGTCGGACCGGCCGGCGGACGGAGCGGTTGTGCACTCACCCAACGACGCGATCGACGCACTCGACGGAAAGCTGATCAGGCTGCTGAGCGAGGAGCCGCGGATCGGTGTGCTGGAGTGCTCCCGGCGGCTGCAGGTGGCGCGCGGCACGGTGCAGGCCCGGCTGGACCGGCTGCAGGCGCGCGGGGTGATCGGGGGTTTCGGTCCGCAGGTGGATCCGGCGGCGCTCGGCTACCCGGTGACGGCCTTCGCGACGCTGGAGATCTCGCAGGGCCAGGGCAGTGACGTGCGGGCCCATCTGGCGGCGGTGCCGGAGGTGTTGGAGCTGCACACGATCACCGGGCAGGGCGACATGCTGGTGCGGATCGTCGCGCGGTCGAACGCGGACCTGCAGCGGGTGATCGACCGGGTGGTGGGTTTCGACGGGATCGTCCGGGCGTCCACCGCGATCGCCCTGGAGAACCCGGTGCCGTACCGGATCCTGCCGTTGGTGGAGCAGGCCGCCCGGGAGTGACCGGGGCGGCCCGGGCCGCCCGCGGGCGGCCCCGACGCGGGGTCAGCAGCTGGGCACGGAGCCGCCGCCGTCGAGGGCGTCGAGTGCGGCGACGGCGGAGGCGAGGGTCGCCACCGGGATCAGCCGCAGGCCCTGCGGGGTGTCGACCTTGGCGTCGGCGCACTCCGAGGCGGGGAGGAGGAAGACGGTGGCGCCGTCCCGGGCGGCGGCCCGGGTCTTCAGGGCGACGCCGCCGACCGCGCCGATCACGCCCTGGTCGTCGATGGTGCCGGTGCCGGCCACCACTCGGCCTCCGGTGAGGTCGCCGCCGCGGCCGTTCCCGGCGATCTTGTCGATGATGCCGAGGCTGAGCATCTGGCCGGCGCTGGGGCCGCCGATGTCGCCGAGGTCGATCTTCACGGTGACCTGGGACGGCGGGAGGTGGAGGTAGGAGAGGGCGGCGGCGGTGGCGCTGTCCTGGGACTCGGCCATCTGCTGGGCGGTCTCCTGCTCGGCCTTGCCGGGGTTGCTCTGCGGGTAGACGGCCTCGGTCGGCAGCACCGCCTCGTCCTCGCGGATCCAGGCCCGCAGGGCGTCGCGGAAGCTGATCTTCTCGCCGGCGTTGGTGGCGGAGATGGTGGTGGCGAGCAGCTCGCCGCCGGTGGTCCGCACCGGGGTGCCGGTGACGGTGATGACCGGCACCCCGTTGTAGCTGCCGAGGGTGTTCGCGGTGACGCCCGGCTGGGTGAGCGTGAACGGCAGCGGCACGAACGCCGTGACCCCGAACAGCGCGAGCACCAGGACGGTGCACAGCGCCAGGGCGCGGGTCTTGGGGGCGGTCAGGGCCGTGGGCGGCTTCGCAGGAGACACATCCCGCATCGAACCACACCGGCGGTGCCGCCGGGCCTGCGGTACGGGGTCAGCGCAGCGCGTCGGCGACCTCGGTGGCGGCCTCGACGACGCGCGGGCCGACCCGCTCGGGCACCAGGCCGTTGAGCATCACGACGCCGACGCTGCCCTCGATGCCGCTGAGGCCGATCAGGGCGGCCGCGGCGCCGCTCGCGCCGGACTGCTCCTCCGCGCGGGTGATCACGAAGCCCTGGTCGGGGCGGCGCTGGCTGGGGAAGCCGCGGGCCTCCAGGATGGCGCGGCCGGCGGCGCTCTCGTCGAGCGGGTGGCGCAGGCCCGTCCGGTAGGCGACGTGGAAGTCGGTCCAGCTGGGTTCGACGACGGCGACGGCGAGCGCCTCGTTGCCGTCCACCAGGGTGAGGTGGGCGGTGGCGCCGAGGTCCTCGGCGAGGCTGCGCAGGGCCGGCAGTGCGGCCTCGCGGAGCAGCGGGTGGACGCGGTGGGCGAGACGGAGCACCCCGAGGCCGACTCTGGCCCGGCCGCCGATGTCGCGGCGGACGAGGCCGTGCTGTTCCAGGGTGGCCAGCAGCCGGTAGACGACGGTGCGGTTGACGGCGAGCCGGGCGGCGAGCTCGGTCACGGTCAGGCCCCGCTCGGAGTCGGCGAGGAGCTTGAGGACCCGGACCCCGCGGTCCAGGGTCTGGGAGGTTTCGGCAGTCACGACGCGCAAGTCCTTTCCGCGGCGGGCACCGGCGCCGGCGTGGGGCTCGGGCCGGGACGGAGGTGTCACGCGCAGGTGGGTGTCCGCGCTGGAGCAGCTGGCTCGGCGCCATCGACGAGGGCACGGCTCCGCGGTGCTCTTCTCGGGGTGGGGGTGGTCCGTCGAGCGAGCGTGGGGAGAAGGTAGTGAACTCTTCGCGCGCTGCGGAAGTAGTTGTCCAAAATTCGGTCATCATCGACGCAAAGTCGAGACGCAAATACGGACATTAAGCCCACATTCCAGGCCCTGAATGGCTCAGGTGTTCGATATCTGACCGGACTCCGGACACGGCGGCCCTCGGGCCGGGGCGCTCAGAGCAGGTTCCGGCCGACCGTCCAGAGCGCCGCCGCGGCCAGCAGTGCGGCGACGGCGCGGGAGCCGAGGCGCAGCCGCCAGGTCCGGCCGGCCAGGCCGTGCCGCAGCCGGACGAGGTACCAGGCGGCGACGAAGGGCAGTGCGAGCAGCAGGGCGGCGTTGTCGTGCCAGGCCGCGGGCAGGTCGCCGTGCAGCAGGTCCCAGGCCGCCCGGGTGCCGCCGCAGCCGGGGCACTGCAGGCCGGTGAGGCGGTGGAAGGGGCAGAAGGGCAGCGCCTGCCCGGGCAGGTGGGGGTCGCGGGTGTACAGGTACCCGGCGCCGGCGAGGCCGGCCGCGAGCAGGCCGAGGGGACCGGCCGCCGGGTGCCGCAGGAGCGCGGCACGGCGGGCACCCCCGCCCGCACTGCTCGCGGGACGGGGGTGCTGTCGGGCCGGGGTGGGATGCACGGTCAGGAGCGCAGGAGGCGGCCCTGGGCGTCGGTGCGGGTGTCGCTGACCAGGAAGAGGATGCCGTCGATCAGGGCCCAGACGCCGAGACCGCCGCAGGTGAGCAGCTGGGCGACACCCATGCCGACGTGGCCGGTGTAGAAGCGGCCGATGCCGAAGCCGCCGAGGAAGATCTGCAGGAGGCCTGCGACGACCTTCGACTTGTCGGACAGCTCGGGGTTCTGGGCGGTGTACGCCACGGGGTGACTCCTCGTTCGGTGCGCGGCCGGCCCGCCGTGCGGGACGGCCGGGTCTCGGCATGTGGGACGGGGCGCCGGTCCGTCACCTCGGGGGGTCCGTACCGGAGCCGGGCACGCGGAAGATTAACGGATCGTATGACCGCGTGTCTCCACACTTTCTTTGCCAAGTCGGGAGACTCCGCCCGGGCCCCCGTCGCCCCGAACGGGCGTCAGCCCTTCGCCCACTCCCGGATCTTCGCGATCCGCGCCTTCAGCTGGTTCGCCGTGGCCTGCGCGGTCAGCGGTCCGCCGCACTGCCGGCGCAGCTCGTTGTGGACGGTGCCGTGCGGCTGGTTGGTGCGGTGGTGCCAGGCCGCGACCAGCGCGTTCAGCTCCTTGCGCAGCTCGCGCAGCTCCTGATGGGTCACCACCGGCCGCTGCTCGGCGGGCAGTTCGATCAGGTCGGCCTCCTCGGCCGGCTTGGCCTTGGAGCGCTGGATCTGCCGGTGCTGGCGCTTCTGCAGCAGCATCTGCACCTGGTCCGGCTCCAGCAGGCCCGGGATGCCGAGGTAGTCCTCCTCCTCCTCGCTGCCCGGGTGCGCCTGCATGCCGAACTCCATGGCGTTGTACAGCACCCGGTCGAAGACCGCGTCGCTGCCGAGCGCCTCGTAGGAGAACTCCTCGCCGCCGGCGTCCGGCCCGTCGTTGGCCTTCTCGGCCTCGGCGAGCAGCCGGTCCTCCTCGTCGAAGAGTCCCTCGCCCTCCTTCTTCGGCCGGTCGAGGACGTGGTCGCGCTGCAGCTCCATCTCGTTGGCGAAGCCGAGCAGCATCGGGATGGTCGGCAGGAAGACGGAGGCCGTCTCGCCGCGCTTGCGGGCCCGCACGAAGCGGCCGACGGCCTGCGCGAAGAACAGCGGGGTGGAGATCGAGGTGGCGTACACGCCGACGCACAGCCGGGGCACGTCGACGCCCTCGGACACCATGCGGACGGCCACCATCCAGCGCGAGGTGCCGGCCGAGTAGTCGGAGATCCGCTTGGAGGCCTCCGCCTCGTCGGAGAGGACGAGGGTGACCTTCTCTCCGCTGATCTCGCGCAGCATCTTGGCGTAGGCCCGGGCCACGTTCTGGTCGGTGGCGATGACCAGGCCGCCGGCGTCCGGGATCGCCTTGCGGACCTCGGTGAGCCGCCGGTCTGCGGCCTGCAGCACGCTGGGGATCCACTCGCCCTGCGGGGAGAGCGCGGTGCGCCAGGCCTGGGCGATCAGGTCCTTGGTCATCGGCTCGCCGAGCCGGGCCTCCAGCTCGTCGCCGGCCTTGGTGCGCCAGCGCATGTTGCCGCTGTACGAGAGGAAGATCACCGGGCGGACGACGTGGTCGGCCAGCGCGTGCCCGTAGCCGTAGGTGTAGTCCGCGACGGACTTGCGCAGGCCGTCGGTGTCCGCCTCGTACGCCACGAACGGGATCGGGTTGGTGTCCGAGCGGAACGGCGTACCGGTGAGCGCGAGCCGCCGGGTGGCGGGCTCGAAGGCCTCGAAGCAGGCCTCGCCCCAGGACTTCGAGTCACCGGCGTGGTGGATCTCGTCCATGATGACGAGGGTCTTTCGGGCCTCCGTGCGGTTGCGGTGCAGCATCGGGTTGACCCCGACGCCCGCGTAGGTCACGACGATGCCCTGGTAGTCCTTGGAGAGCGGGCCCGAGGAGTACGCCGGGTCCAGCCGGATGCCTATCCGGGCCGCGGCCTCCGCCCACTGCTTCTTCAGGTGCTCGGTCGGCGCGACGACCGTCACCTGCTGCACCAGGTGGTTGTGCAGCAGGTAGGAGGCGAGGGTCAGGGCGAAGGTGGTCTTTCCCGCGCCCGGGGTGGCGACCGCGAGGAAGTCGCGCGGCTGCTTCTCGATGTACGTGTCGAGCGCACCCTGCTGCCAGGCCCGGAGCTTGCCGGCCGTGCCCCAGGGGGCACGGCCGGGGAAGGCCGGCGACAGGTGGTGCGAGGCGTTCGACGTACCGGCCGGACGGACGGGCGTGTGCGGCGAGGCAACGTCGGAGAACAGCGGCGACATCGGGGAGGCGGCGGCGGTACTCACGGGCTCCGGAGGGGATCGTCGCAGGTCAGGGCGGTCTTCGCGGCCCCAGCCCGCTGTCGGGCGGTCGTCGGACAACCAGCCCAGCCTACCGGGCCGCGCCGGTCCGCCCGCTCAGGCTCGACCCTCGTGCAGCGCCCGCAGCCGCTCGGCGATCACCCCGACGTCGGTGGTTTCGCCGGCCGCCACGGCCACCACCAGCTCGTACGCCGCACCCTGGTCGACCTCGGCCATGTCGGTGCCCGCGAGGTCCAGCAGGACGACCGCGCCCATCCACGCGGTCCGCTTGTTGCCGTCCACCAGGGGGTGGTTCGAGGCCACCGCGTGCAGCAGTGCGGCGGCCTTCTCGAAGACGCCCGGGTAGACCTCCACCCCGAACATCCCGGCGGACGGCCGGTGCGCGGCGGAGTCCAGCAGGCCGGGCTCGCGGAGCTCGGCCGGACGGCCCCGGCAGGCGAAGGCGGCGAGCTCCAGCAGCTCGGCGGTCTCCAGGCGGTTCACTCCCCCAGCCTCCTCAGCAGCTCGGCGTGGCACTCGGCGTACTTGGCGCCCAGGCGCCGGATCTCGGCCCGCCGCAGGTCGGCTTCGCGGCGGTCCTCCTGCGGCCCCGGGGCGTGCTGCGGACGGCCGCCGCCCTCGGGCGGCCGGCCGGTGGTCTGCTCGGTCATGCGCCGGGACGCTACCGGCGGCGAAGCCCGGACCGGTACCGGATTTCGACGCCGGACCCCGGCCCGCCGGGCGGTCCGCCCCCTCGCGTGACCGGGCTCACAGCCCCCGCCCGGAAGGACGGCCTGCCGTCCCGCTCTCCCCTCCCGACGGGCCGCACCCCGGCCGTCACAGAATCCACACACGTCACACGTTCCGCCCGCGAACCTCGGGGCAGGACGACACCGGGAGGAACCGCCATGACAGCTGCGCCCATCGTCGTCGAACAGGTCGTCCAGGCCCGCCTCTACGTCACCACCCACCGCACCGCCGTGCTCCGGGTGGCCCTGCGCTACCGGTCCGACGACCCGCTGGCCGTCCGGATGGCCTTCCCCGCCGAGTTCTCCCTGGACGGCACGCCGCTGCCCGAGGCCCCTCCGGAGGTCGAGTGGGTCTTCGCCCGGTGGCTGCTGGCCGCCGGCCTGGACGCCCCGAGCGGCATCGGCGACGTGCACCTGCGGCCTGCCGCGTCCGGGCGCACCATGCTGGAGCTGCGCTCCGCCGAGGGCGTGGCCCTGCTCCAGTTCGACGGCGCCCAGCTGCGGCACTTCCTCGCGGAGACCCTCCTCGCCGTCCCGGAGGGCGACGAGGCCCTGCTGCTCGACGCCGACCGGGCACTCGCCGAACTCCTCGGCTGACGGCGGGCCCGGGCACCTCAGGCGGACAGCTTGCGCATCAGCCGCACCCCCTGCCCCGGGGTCATGTGCGGCAGGTACGCCTTGCCGATCGCCCGGGTGATCGCGGGCAGCGCCGCCGGGTCCGGGTAGACCATGTACATGGGCCGGTACTCCGGCTGGAACTTCGCCTTGAAGGCGAGCAGCGAACGGAAGCCGTACACCGGCTCCAGCACCTTGCCCATCCAGTCGAGCATCCGCTGCAGGGCGGTCGGCGGCTCGCCGCCGCGGTCGGCGCGGGCCAGCGGCGCCCCGGAGAGGCTGAGGAACTGCGCGCCCTCCTCCTTGAAGCCGAGCGCGGCCGAGGCGATCAGGAACTCCATCACCCCGCTGAAGCCCTCCGAGCGGCGGCGCATGAAGTCCAGCGTCCAGCCGACCGGCTGCCCGGCGGCGTAGACCGGCATCCAGCTGGTCAGCCCGTGCACGGTGCGGTCGCCGTCCACCGCGACGAGCATCCGCACCGCCGGGTCGTCGAGCTCGGCCAGCCCGCCCAGGGTGAAGCCCATCTCCGGCAGGCCCTTGTCGGAGACCCACTCCTCGGAGATCGAGCGGATCTGGTCGCGGATGCCGATCGGCGCCTCCCGGTGGGTCCACCACTCGGCGGTGATGCCCTGCTTGCCCGCCTTGTTCAGCGAGGTCCGGATGGACTGCCACTTCTTGCCGGTGAAGGCCAGGTCGGGCAGCGGCACCACGGTGTCCTCGGCGACCTGCAGCGAGCGCCAGCCGAGCTGCTCGGCGGCCTGCTGCGCGTCCGCGGAGACGCTGTAGAAGCACGGCGTCCAGCCCCGGGCGTCGCAGTACCGGGCGAAGCCCGCGACCGCCCGCCGCCGGGCCTCCGGCTCGCCGAACGGGTCCCCGGTGGTGAGCGCCACGGTGGCGATCACCCGGTACGGCACCACGGCCCGGCCGTCCCCGTCGAACCAGTAGTGGTTGCCGTCCCAGGTGGAGATGAAGGAGAGCGTGGAACCGCCGTACTCGGTGAGCAGCGCGCGGGCCCGGGCCGCGTCCTCGGCCTCCGCGTGCACCACCGGGCGGCGGAAGGCCACCAGCAGCGCGGTCAGCGCCACCGCCCAGAACACCAGGCCCACCGCGATCTCCAGGGCCTGCGCACCGCCGCCCGCGGCGATCGGCCGGTCCGGCAGCAGCTCGTCGTAGGCGGGCGGCAGCAGCACCGAGGGCAGGCCCGCGGCCAACCCGGCGGCCGTGGCGTCCGGCTCGTACTGGTCGCGGATCAGCCAGCCGATGCCGACGTACGCGGCGCAGCAGACGGCCAGGGCGCCGCCGACGACCGCGGCCAGCCGGTCGCGCACCCGCGGCGCCGTCCGCTGGTCGAAGCTGCGCCGGGTGACCGCCTGCAGCACCAGCATCGCGACGGGCAGCAGCAGCGCCTCGCCGACGAGTTCGAAGAGCAGGCCGGTGCCGCCGTCGGCGGCGAAGTCGTCGTAGTTGATCGACAGCAGCCAGCAGAGCACGCCGACCCAGGCGAGCTCGGTGAGCACGGTGAGCCACCAGGCGAGCCGCAGTCCGCGGCGCAGCCCCTCGGCGAGGACGAGCAGCAGGACGGGTACCAGGGCGGCCATCAGCCGGCCCGGGGAGTCGAAGTAGCGGACGGCCGAGTGCGCGTGGGCGCAGGCCCTGGCCGACCCGGCGCAGGCGTCGGCGACCTCCGCCGAGGAGGGGACGTGCGAGAAGTACAGGTCGGCGAGGGTGTTGAACGGGCCGATGGCGTCCCGGTAGAGCGAGGCGACCAGCGGCCCGAGCGCGGTGGCGGCCAGGGTGAGCGCCACCAGCACCCGGGTCTCGGTGTGCGAGGCGCGGTGCGGGCGGTGTCCGCGGTGGCGGTGCATCAGGGTGCCGGCGGCCAGTCCGGCGAGCACCGCGGCGACCCGCTGGACGCCCTGCAGGTAGCCGACGTAGAGCATCAGCACCAGCGGCACCAGCACGACGACCAGCCGCAGCCGGCGCCGCCACAGCGCGGTCAACCGGAAGCTGACGACCGCGCCGAGGGCGAACACCCCGATGGTCGGGCCCACGGCGATCTGGTCCTGGATCGCCTTCGTCCAGCCGAGGTCGGCGGACACGCCGAGCCGGACGGCGGCGGTGCCGAGCAGGGTGCCGGCGATCTGCCCGCCGAGCAGCACGGCCGCCGCGAGCGCGGTGCCGAGCCGCAGTTCGGCGAACGGCCCGAACACCGCCAGCAGCAGGGTGGTGACCACGTACGAGCCGATGCCGGAGCACCAGAACAGCGAGCTCACCGGTGTCCACCAGTGGCCGTCGGCGAGGCTCGGGATGCCGACGCCGACGTACGGCAGCAGGGAGTCGGACGGCCCGGTGCCGAGGCTGCGGGTGGCCGCGCCGACCACCCAGAGCACGGCGATCAGCGCGAGGGTGAGCGGTGCCCTGCGCAGTTGGGCGAGGGCGGCCGCGGCGAGCCGGGCGGGGCGGCCGCCCGGCTCGGGCGCCGGCCGGACGGGGGCCCGGTCGGTGTCCGCGGTGGTGGGGTCGGTCATGTGATCAGTCCCGTCTGCTGGGCGAGCCAGGTCACGTTGTCGGCGAGTCCGGCGCGGAAGGTGTTCCAGTCGTGGCCGCCCGGAACGGTCATGGAGCGGGCCTTCAGGCCGCGGTGGCGCGGACGAGGTGGGCGTAGACGACCACGTTGCCGTCGTAGCCGTGCTGCCGGGTGAAGCCGCCGCCGCAGGTGATCAGCCGCAGTTGGGCGTTGGGCGAGGCGCCGTAGACCTTCCGGTCGGGGAAGTCCTTCTTCGGGTAGACCTCCACGCCGTCGACGGCGAAGTGGGCGGTGGTGCGGTCGGCCCGGACGACCTCCACCTGGTCGCCGCGGTGCAGGGTGCCGAGCCGGTAGAAGACGGCCGGGCCGTCGGCGGTGTCGACGTGTCCGGCCAGCACGGCGGTGCCGCTCTCGCCGGGGGCGGTGCCGGCCGCGTACCAGCCGGCCAGGTCGTCGTCGTCCTCGGGCGGCGGCTGCAGCCGGCCGTCGTCGTCGAGGGCGAGGCCGGTGACGGGCGCGTCGACGCCGGCGCTGCGGATCCGGATCCTGGTCGGCGCGGAACGGGGCATCGGCGGGGCGACGACCATGGGCAGCCCGAGGGCGTCGACGCCCTGTTCGGCGGTGGGCAGCGGGGGCAGGATGCCGCCGCCGTGCAGCATCCAGGCACCGAGCACCAGGGCGGCGCCGGCCGCCAGCGTGCCCGGCCAGGGGCTCCTGCGCTGTCCGCCCAACCCGCGCTCCCGTCCGTCGGTCCGCCCTGCGCGGCCCGTCTCAAGTGAAGGGCCGTCAGCCGCCCGGGGCATCCGCCGCTGCCCCGCCCGGGTGAGGCCCGTTCCGGCGGCGGCGCACGGCGGGCAGCCGCGGGCGGGTGACGAAGCCCTCGGCCATCGCGTTGGCCAGGCCGATCGCGAACAGCTCGGTGGACTTCTCGTAGAGCAGGTAGCGCGGCTGCCAGTCGGGCCGGTACTTGGCGTTGGCCCGGTACAGCGACTCCAGCTGCCACCAGCGGGAGAGGAAGCGCAGGACGGCCCGCCACAGCCGCAGCACCGGCCCGGCACCGAGCCGGCCGCCCTCCTCGAAGACCGCCCGGAACATGGCGAAGTTCAGCGAGACCCGGGCGACCTGCAGCTCGCCGGCGGCGCCGCGCAGCAGCAGCTCGGTGACCATGAACTCGACCAGGCCGTTGTCGGACTCCCGGTCACGGCGCATCAGGTCCAGGGAGAGCCCGTGCCCGCCCCAGGGGACGAAGCTGAGCAGGGCGCAGGTGCGGTCGTTCTCGTCCCGGCACTCGACCATCAGGCAGTCGCCGTCGGCGGGGTCGCCGAGCCGGCCGAGCGCCATCGAGAAGCCGCGTTCGGTGCGGCCGTGCCGCCAGGCGTCGGCGAGCCGGATCAGGTCGGCCATCTCGCCGTCGGGGATGTCGCGGTGGTGGCGGACGACGGCGCGGTACCCGGCCTTGCGGACCCGGCTGTGCGCCTGCCGCAGCGGCCGCATGGCGCGGCCCTCCAGGGTGAAGCCGGCCGTCTCGACGACCGCCTCGTCGCCGAACTCCAGGGCGCGCAGCCCGGCGACCCGGGTGTAGGCGGTGGCGGCGGCCTCCCCGGCGCCGGTGACGGCCGGGATCCAGCCCTGCTCGCGCAGCCGGCGGTGCCAGACCTCGATCGCCTGCGGCCAGGCCTCCGGGTCGCCGATCGGGTCGCCGGAGGCGAGGGCGACGCCGTTGACCACCCGGTGCAGCACGGCGGCCTTGCCGGACGGGGACCAGCAGACCGCCTTGTCGGGGCGGAGCGCGAAGTAGCCGAGCGAGTCGCGGGCGCCGTGCCGGGCGAGCAGGTCGCGCAGCCGCTGCTCGTCCTCGGGCTGCTGCGCGACGTGGCCGCGCGGGGAGCGGAACAGCACCCGCAGGGCGATCAGCAGCAGCGCGGCGCCGAACAGGTTGATCCCGAGGTCGACCCAGCCGGGCACGTCCACGTCGGCGACCTGGACGACCCCGGAGAGGGTGAGCAGGCGCAGCAGCACGTACAGCGAGGCGTCGACCCAGTCGGGCGGGGTGTCGGGGTAGGTGGCGCGGACGACCGCGGCGCCGAGCACGGTCAGCAGGGCCCCGCCGGCCACCAGGACGACGGCGGCCAGCACCACGTTGCCCCGGGTGCCGCGGGCGGTGAAGACGGGCCGGCCGATCAGCAGCGCGACGAGCAGGGCCACGGTGATCAGGGCGGAGATCCAGTTGAAGGGGTGTTCGCTGTAGTCGACGTAGGCGAGCGCCCAGCCGAACAGCGCGGTGTAGATCGCCACCAGGACGGTGGTGACCGTCCAGGCGGCCCGCTTGCGGCGGCGGAGCATGACGGCGAGCAGCCCGGCGAAGAGCGCGCCGGTGAAGCCGGAGGCGACCAGGACGGGCGTGAAGAAGTCCCCGCGGTTGGCCCGCTGGACCTGCTGGCGGAAGGGCTCGATCAGCCCGGCGACCAGGTTGAGCAGCGCGACCACCCGGACGTACCACTCGGCGCCGGCGGCGAACCGGCGGCGCCAGAGGGGCACCGGCGGGGCGGGCCCGGCCCCGGCCCCGGGCGCGGCCGCCCTGCCGCGGTCGCGGTCGGGCGCCGGGGCCTTCGGCCCGGGCTCCGGGGCCGGGGCCGGCTCCGGGCGGGGGGCCGACGGGGCGGGCGGGGCGGGCGGGCCGTCAGCCGGTGCGGCGCCGGCGGGCGGGGCGCCGGCGGGCGGGGCGCCGGCGGGTGCGGCCTCGGCGTCGGGGGCGCCGGCCAGCACGTTGTAGAAGGAGGTCTTGGCGGCGACGATCCGTCCGTGGATCCGGGCGTCCCGGCGTTCGGCGCGGGCCATCCGCTTGGGCCGGGTGCGGTAGCGCCAGCGCGCCCAGGGGCTCTGCGGCCGGGCCAGCCGGACGGCGCCGACCATGGCCAGCGGCGGCAGCATCACCCCGAGCAGGCCGATCCAGATCTTGCCCTTGAAGAGACTGATCCCGACCAGCAGCAGCAGGATTCCTGCGCCGACGAACTGTCCGGCCGTCAGCCGGGAGCTGAAGCCGCCGAGCGGCAGCTCGCCGACCAGCAGCAGGGCGATGACGGCGACCGCCAGGATCACCGCGTCCACGGACTTGCGGCCCTGCTCGCTCCAGTAGACGTCCTGGAGGTGCAGGACGAGCGCGAACTCGTCGAGCACCAGGCCGGCGCCGATGCCGAAGCCGAACGCGAGGACGTTCCACAGCTGGCCGCCGTTGCCGCGGACGGTGAAGGCCCCCACGCCGCAGATCAGCACCAGGGCCTGGCCGAACACCACGTGGTGGATGTGCAGGCCGCCGGGGGTGACGTTGCCTGGCCACCAGCTGGTGCCGCGCCGGATCATCCGGACGCTGAAGCGGATGAAGAGGAAGGAGGCCAGCAGTCCCACCAGCAGCAGGAACAGCGGCTCGCGTCCGGTGTCGACGATCCGCTCCCGGTACGCGTCGAGCAGCGACTGCCACATGGCGTACGGGACCTCCGGGAGGCGGCGCGGCGGGACGGTTCCCACCATCTGACGACGGCTCAGCCGGGCTCCGCCACTCGATGCCGCGTGCGATGGTCCGAACGGGCGAGCGTTTCGGGCGACCCAGCCGGGTTCACTCCGCGTTCCCCGGCAGGGGCCCTCCGGCGTGCCATGCTGTGGGCCGCACCCACCCCGGACCGTCCATCCGACTGTCGGACTGTCAGCCCGTGCGGTCCCGCTGCGAACAGACCCCACCCGAACGGAGACGACCATGGACGCTCTCTCCCGCAGGACCTTGCTGGCCGGCGGCGCCGCCACCGCGGCCGCGCTCGCCGCCGGCTGCGCGAGCGGCGGCGGCCGGGGCGGCGAGCAGGCCGGCCCGCCCGTCCGGGCCTCGGGAGCGGCCGACGGCGGCTCGGGCACCCCCAAGCCGCCCGCCTCGCTGATCGGCGACGGGTCGACCTCCGACTCCGGGCCGCAGCCGCACCAGCCCGAGGCGGTGCCGCTGGAGCTGGGCGAGCGCCCCCCGCAGTTCGTGGTGTTCTCCTGGGACGGCGCCGGCGAACTCGACAACGGGCTGTTCTCGCGGTTCCGGCAGCTCGCCAAGGACCACGACGCCAAGATGACGTTCTTCCTCAGCGGCATCTACACGCTGCCCGAGTCCAAGCGGGACCTGTACCGGCCGCCGCAGCACCCGGTCGGCGCCTCCGACATCGGCTACCTGAGCGACGAGCACATCCGCGAGACCATCAGCCAGGTCGGCGACGCCTGGCTGGAGGGCCACGAGATCGGCACCCACTTCAACGGGCACTTCTGCGGCCCCACCGGCGGCGGCCGGTGGTCCCCCGAGGACTGGGACAGCGAGATCCAGCAGGCCATGGACTTCGTCATGAACTGGCGGACCAACACCGGCCTCACCGACCTCCCGCCGCTGCCCTTCGACTACCGCAAGGAGCTGATCGGCGGCCGCACCCCCTGCCTGGAGGGCCAGCGCGGCCTGCTGCCGACCGCCGCCAAGCGGGGCTGGAAGTACGACAGCAGCGGCCCCGGCGGGCTCCAGGTGTGGCCGCAGAAGTTCCAGGGCGGGGCGCTGTGGGACATGCCGCTGCAGTCCATCCCCTTCCCGGGGCACAGCTTCCAGGTGCTCTCGATGGACTACAACATCATGTACAACCAGTCCGGCAACAGCACCAAGGGCGACACCGCGCGGTACGGCGCCTGGCAGACCCAGGCCCGCGACTCCTACCTGGCGGGCTTCGAGCGCGCGTACAACACCAACCGGGCACCGATGATCATCGGCAACCACTTCGAGCAGTGGAACGGCGGCATCTACATGAACGCCGTCGAGGAGGCCCTCAAGGCCATCGCCGGCCGCCCGGAGGTCCGGCTGGTGTCCTTCCGGCAGCTGGTCGAGTGGCTGGAGGTGCAGGACCCGGCGGTGCTGCGCAAGCTGCAGTCGCTGGCGCCCGGCGAGTCCCCGGCCGGCGGCTGGAAGTCCTTCCTCGGCGGGGCCGCCCAGGCGGCGCCCTCGACCTGAGGAGCGGGGCGGTTTCGGCCGGGGCCGGCGCGGAGGGTCCGCGCCGGCCCCGCCGCCGTCAGCCCTCGGCGAGCGCCGGAGCCTCGGCCACCGCCACGGGCTCGCGCCCCGCACCGGTGCGGCCCGACACCAGGGCGCCCAGCAGGGCCACCCCGGTCATCACCAGGAAGATCACCGCGAACGGGCCGGCCGGCGCCGTCGCCCCCTCGGCGGCCGCCACCGAACCGCCGCCGAGCCCGGCGAACAGCACACCCGCCAGACCGATCAGCAGCACGTTGCCGAGCGCGTCGCTCAGCTGGATCGCCGCCGAGTTGGCGCCGGTGTCCTCCGGCGCCGACAGCTTCATCATCAGGACGCTGATGCTGGCCACCGCCAGGCCCATCCCGACGCCGCCGACCGCCCAGAACACCGCCGCCGTCCAGGCCGGCACCGCGGGCACCAGCACCAGCGCGGCCCCGGCGATCGCCACCGCGGTCAGCACGAAGCCCACCCGGATCAGCGCCTCCCGGTGCCGGTCCGCCCACGGCCGCCCCTGCAGCCAGGAGCCGAGCGCCCACGACAGGCCGCCACTGGTCAGCGTCAGGCCCGCCAGGGTCGGCGACAGGTCCCGCCGGGTCACCATCATCAGCGGGACGAAGGCCTCCGCCGCGAAGAACGCACCCGCCGCGACGCCGCGCAGCAGGATCACCGTCGGCAGCCCGCGGGCCGCCCGCAGCGTGCCCGGCGGCAGCAGCCGCACCACGGCCGGCACCAGCAGCGCCGCGCCCAGCGCGGCCGGCAGCAGACCCGGCAGGTCCAGGCGCTGGCCCGCGTACTGCAGCAGCCCGGCGCCCAGCGCCGCCAGCGCCGCGCACCAGGTGCGGCGCCGGTCGAACGGCGTGGGCCGCAGCGGCGGCTGCGCCCGCTCCGCCCGGCGCAGCGCCGGGCCCATCACGGCGAGCGGCAGCAGGATCAGCACCGGCACGGCCAGGAACACCCAGCGCCAGCCGAGGTGCTGGGTCACCGCGCCGGAGACCAGCGGCCCGACGATCGACGGCAGCACCCAGGCCGCCGAGAACGCCGCGAACACCGACGGCCGCAGCCGCTCCGGGAAGGCCCGGCCCACCACGACGTACAGCGCGACGATCACCAGTCCGCCGCCGAGCCCCTGGACCGCCCGGCCGGCCACGAAGGGCCACATGCCGACCGCCGTGCCGGCCACCACCAGGCCCGCCCCGAACACCGCGATGCCGGTGAACAGCGGTGCCAGCGGGCCCCGCCGGTCGCACCACTGGCCGGAGACCACCAGGGCGAACAGCGTCGTCGTGAAGTAGCCGGAGAAGGCGAAGGCGTACAGGCCGAGCCCGTCGAGCTGCCTGGCGGCGACCGGCATCGCCGTGTTCACCGCCGTCGCCTCGAAGGCGAGCAGCAGCACCACCGAGACGATCCCCAGCGTCAGCGCCCGGTACGGCCCGCTCATCACTCCCCCGGTGTCGGGGGCGGTGTCGGGCACGGGCTCGGCGCGGTCGACCGGGGTCGAGGAGGAGGTGGTGGCCATGCCTGCCATCGTAAGGCGCTCGGGCGCCGGTGACTCCTGACCATCGGTCGGTGATCGCCCGGGACCTCCGACCTGGGCCTCCGGTGACCTACGGCTCAGTGCAGCACCTTGAGTCCGATCACGCCGCCGAGGATCAGCAACAGGCAGGTCACCCGGGCCGCGGTCAGCGCGTCGCCCAGCGCCGCCATCCCGTACAGCGCCGTCCCGACCGCGCCGATGCCCACCCAGACCACGTACCCGGTGCCCAGCGGGATGCTCCGCAGCGCGTACGCCAGCCCGCCCATCGACAGCACCAGCGCCACCGCGAACACCGCGCTAGGCAACGGGCGCGAGAACCCCTTGGCCGCCTCCAGCGACACCGCCCAGACGGTCTCCAGCACGCCCGCCACGATCAACACCAGCCACGCCACGACGGCACCTCCGCAGTAGAGGGCGGCAGCTCCGTCGCTGCCGCCGCAGTACCGCGCCGTCTTGTCCTGCCGGGTACGACGCACCTCGTCCGGGGCGCTCGATCACGCCACCCCTCGAACGTAACACACGACGACACACGGAATTCATACTCGAATATTGACGCGCCCCTCCCCGCTCCCCCTAAGATGAATTCACCAGCACGGCGGAGACCGAATACCGGGCCCGCCGCCCACGACAGTGACGACAGGAGTCGGCCATGAGCAGGAAGACGGCGGCGATCGCAGCGCCCCGCACCTGTGCCGCCTGTTGTCCCGGCTGTCGCTGTTCCCGCCGCGCCTGACGCGCGCCACGCTCCATCCCTCTCACGACGGGCCCGCACGGGCGTCTCCGTCGTCCCCGGCCGTGTGCCCGAGTGGTTCAGGGAGCCGCCTGCAAAGCGGTTTACGTGGGTTCAATTCCCGCCACGGCCTCCATTTCCGTACCACCGGACGGCGAATTCCGCCGCCCGGTGGCACGGCATTTCCTTTTCCGCCCGGCGGGGGTTTTCCCGATTTTCTCCGCACATGCGGAACGGCGCGGACCGCCCCGTCGTCCGGGGTGGTCCGCGCCGTTCGGGGTGCGGGACGGTCAGTCGATCACCGGCGGGAGGGCGGTGCCTCCGCGCCAGGTCTCCTCGTCCTCGACCAGGTAGTCGGGGCGCTGGCCGTTGTTGTTCTTGTCCTTCTTCTTGCCCGCCGCACCGGGACCGCCGTGCATGCCGCCGCCGCCGGGGGCACCGTTCTGTCCGGCCCGGCCCTTGCCGATCCCGGAGCCGCCCTCGGTGAACGACCGGCCGCCGGTGCCGCCCTTGGCACCGCCGATCACCCCGCCACCGCGGCGGACCAGGCCGCTGCCGCCCTTGCCACCGGCGCCGGCCCCGGCACCCTTGCCGCCCGCGCCGCCCAGGCCGGGCATGCCGCCCATGCCGGGCGTCCCCTGGCGGCCGGCGCCACCGACACCCGTACCGCCGGCGCCGCTGCCCCCGGTACGACCGCCGGCACCGCCGCCGGGCCCGGTGGCCCCGCCGCGGCCCGCGCCGGACGTCCCGCCGCGGCCGGGCAGCGAACCGCCGCCGAGACCGCCGGGGATGTATCCACCGCCCCCACCGAGGCCGCCGCCACCGCCCAGGCCACCGCCACCACCGAGACCGCCGCCCCCACCGGGGCCGGTCGGCAGCGTGCCGGTGCCACCTCCGCCGGGGGTCGGGTGCGTCCCGACCGGCGGCAGGCTGTCGATCCCCGTGCGCGGCGGAACGACCGGGTGGCTCGGGGTCGGCATCGACCCCGGCGGGACGTCGCCCGGCAGCGGGGTCGGCGTGTGCGGCGAACCCGGGATCGTCTGCTTCGGTCCCTGCGGGTCCGTCTGCCCCGGCTTGCCCGACGGGTCGTCCGGCACGCCGTTCGGGTACTTCGGCGAGGGCGGCGGCGGGGCGACGATCGCGGGCGGAACGGGGTTCTCGGGCTCCGGCGGGAACGGCTTGGACGGGTCGTGCCGGTTCTCCTTCGCCGGCGGCTTCAGGTACCCGGCGGCCTGGTTGTATTGCGGTGCGAGGTGCTCCATGACGCCGATGGCGTACTGGTGGGAGATCTCGGTCGCCGAGAGCTCGCTGTAGTTCTTGTTGACCGCGCTGATCCGGTCCATGCCGCCGGCCAGGTCGGCCTTGAACTGGGCGTCCGAGCGGTCGAAACCGTCGCCGAGCAGCTTCGCGCCGCGGTCGAAGGTGCTGGGCACCTGGATCTGCGCCATGGTGGCCTTGCTCTGCTGCAGGGCGTCCCCGGCGAACTTCATCGCCGAGGAGGTGTTCTGCGCATGGGCGGCCGTGTTGGTCATGCTCGCCTGAAGCGTGGTCGCCCGCTTGGTGAAGCCGTCGGCGGCCGCACCCTCCCAGTTGGCGGTGGCGTGCTGCACCGCCCGCTGCAGATCGGCCACGGCCTGCTCCAGCTCCTGGTGGACGTTGGTCCAGTGCTGGCTGACCTCGTGGAGTCGCTCGGGCCGTGAGTGCTCCAGCATCCGCTTGAGCGGGATCAGGTCCTCGTGTTCGAACTGGCTCATCTCACGCCCTCCCGGACTGCATGGACTTCGTCGAGGCGACGAACTCGTCCTCGCGCGCCCGGTAGGCGGTGTTCACCGTGTGCGTCTTGTCACCGAAGTCGTTGATCAGCGAGTCGAGCTCCTGGATGTGCTGGCTCAGGAACTCCTGCATCTGCGCGTGTGCGGCGAAGAGCTGCTTCGCCTCCGCGAAGTTGGCACCGAAGTCGTCGCTGACGAGGACGGTGTTGTACTTCGCCTTGTTGCCGCACTCGCTGAGGCCCTGCTGGAGGGCCCGCAGTCGCTTCACGACCGCTTCCAACTCGCCGGTGTTGACGCGGTATCCGTCGGCCATCTCACTCCTCCCCCTGGAGTCCGTACTTCCCCGTTGTTGCTGCACCCCGTACGCAACGGGGCATGACGCCCTGACAGGGCGTTCGATCGTATCGCCTCTAGGCCGTGTACTGACACACCGTCATCGCGGCGGGTTACCGCCCTGGTAGGGGTTCTGGTACGGCTGCTGCTGGGGGTACCCGGGAGGCGGCGGCTGGGTGCCGTAGGGCTGCTGCGCGGGCGGCCAGCCGGGGGCCGCGCCGTACGGGGCCTGGCCCTGCGGGGGCACCGGGGCGGCCTGCGGCCGGCGGCGGTTGCGGGTCGCCGCGGCGATCACCACGACGAGCAGCACCACCACGACGGCGAGGGCGCCGAGGACCATCAGCGGCGTGATGCCGCCGAAGACGGAGGTCTTGGTCACGGGCTGCGACACCGGGGCGTCCGAGGCGGCACCCGGTGCGGCCGCACCCCCCGGCGCGGTCAGCGGGCCTTCCTTGCTGCCCGCCGGGATGTCCATGGTCAGCGCCTCGTAGGGCCGGATCACGCCGTACCCGAAGTGCGGGTCGGGCAGCTTGGCACCACTGGCCGACGCCGGGACGGCAGCCGACTTGGCCAGGCGGTTGGCCACCTGACCGGCGGTGAGCTGCGGGTACTTGGCGCGGACGAGCGCCGCGGCAGCGGACACGTAGGCGGCCGCGTCCGAACTGCCACTGCCGATGCAGTACTGGCTGGAGCCGCACTTGCCCGCGGTGACGACGTCGACACCGGGCGCGGCGAGCCGGACCTCCGGTCCGAAGCTGGAGTCGGCCCACACCTCGCCGTCCTTGCCCGCGGCCGCGACCGCGAGCACGCCCGGTAGGTTGGCAGGGTTGTCGACCGCCGAGCCGTTGTTGCCCGCGGCAGCGACCACCAGGACGTCGTGCTGGTAGGCGTACGCGATCGCGGCCGGCATGTCGGGGTTCGCGAAGGACGAGCCCTGCGAGATGTTGATCACCTTGGCGCCGTGGTCCACGGCCCACTTGACGCCCTGCGGGATGGCGTCCGAGTCCTGCGCGTCGGCCTTGTAGACGGGGAGGATCTTGGCGCCCGGGGCCAGGCCGACCACTCCGGCGTTGCTGCCGTGGCCGCGGCCCGCGATCTCCGCGGCCATCCCCGTGCCGTGCGAGTCCGTCGGCCTGGTGTTGAGGTTCTTCCCGCTCTGGTCGTAGCCGGGCAGGACCTGGCCGGTGAGGTCGGGGTGGGTGGCGTCGACGCCGCTGTCGATGACGGCGACGATCACGTTGTCGCCCTTGCTGACGGACCAGACCTTGTCGAGCTTGAAGTACTGGTTGGCCCACTGCCCGTCCCGGACCTGGTCCGCGGACGCCCCGGGGGCGGCCGCCAGCAGGAGTGCACCTGCCAATGTCGTGGTGCCGAGCACCCGCATGGCCCTGGTCAGCGTCATCACTACCCCGTCAGTCGTCTGCTGCTGCCCGTACGTTGTCGCAACGCCCCCGCGTGCACAGGGCGCTTCGATCGTATCGTCTGTCCGGGCGCGGACTGACGCGGCATCGGCCGACCGGCCTGCCGGAACGACACCCGGACGGCGTGTCAGACGGCGGCGATGGCGTCCTCGGGGAGGATCGGCAGGCGGCCGACCGGCATGCCGGTGGCGGCGCGGACGGCGGCGGCGACCGCCGCGGGCGCGACGACCGCGGGCACCGCGCTGACCGCCTTGGCGCCGAAGGTGGCGACCACGTCGCGCTCCTCGAGCAGGGCGGCGATCCGGATGTCGGGGGTGTCGAGGGCGGTCGGCAGCCGGTAGCCGGTGAGCGAGGCGTTGACCGGACGGCCGCCCTCGGTGCGCAGGTTCTCCATCAGGGCGAGGCCGACGCCCTGGGCGACGGCGCCCTCGATGCGGTCCTCGATCTGGCGGGGGTTCAGGGCGCGGCCGACGTCCTGGGCGACGGTGACGTCCACCACCCGGACGGCGCCGAGTTCGATGTCGACGTCGACGACGGCCCGCATGGCGCAGAAGGCGATGGAGACGAAGGCGTCGCCCTGCGCGTTCTCGTCCAGCGGCTCGGTGGGGTGCGGACGGCACTGGGCGGTGGCCCAGAGCTCCTTGCCCTCCAGGGCCTCGGCGACCGGCATGCCGAGCACGCCGTCATAGGAGGTGATCTTGCCGTCGGCGATCGAGAGCAGTTCGACGGACATGCCGAAGTTGGCCGCGATCGGCTGCAGCAGCTGGTGGCGGACCATCAGCGCGGCCTTCTCGACGGCGCCGCCGGACACCCAGGTGTGCCGGCCGCGGGCGGAGGGGCCGGCCGCGGGCTGGTCGCTGTCGACGGGGGCGACGTACACCTCGGAGACGCCGAGGGTGGTCTGCACGATCTGCCGGGCGAGGGTGGCGAAGCCCTGGCCGGCGTCGACGGCGGCGCAGATGACGGTGGCGTGGTCGCCGCTGACCCGCACGGTGGCGGTGGAGACCTCGTCCTCGCCCTCGGCGCCGAGCATGTGCACCATGCCGACGGCGTAGCCGATGCCGCGGCGGACGGCCGCCGGGTCGCCGGCGCCGCCGGGCCCGCCGGGGAGCAGCCAGTCGGCCTCGGGGTCGTCGACCGGGAGGGCGGGCAGCGGGAGTTCGGTGACCGCGTCGAGCAGCGCCTCGACCGGGGCCGGGCAGGTGACGGCCTGGCCGGTGGGCAGCGGGTCGCCGGTGGCCATGGCGTTGCGGCGGCGGATCTCCAGCGGGTCGATGCCGACCTGCTTGGCCAGCTGGTCGAGCTGGGACTCGTGGGCGAAGCAGGTCTGCAGGGCGCCCTCGCCGCGCATCCGGCCGGCCGGCGGGTTGTTGGTGCGCACCGCCCAGGCGTCGACGAAGACGTTGGGGCAGGTGTACGGGCCGACGGAGAAGGCGGTGGCGGCGGCGAGCGCCTCGGCGGAGACGTCCGCGTAGGCGCCGCCGTCGAGCAGGATCTGCGCCTCGACCTTGACCAGCTTGCCCTCGGCGTCGGCGTGGTGGCGGTAGCGCAGCAGGGCGGGGTGCCGGGAGGTGTGGGTGTGGAAGGACTCCTCGCGGGTGAGGGTCATCTTCACCGGGCGGCCGGTGCGCAGGGCCAGCAGGGCGAGGAGCACCTGGAAGGAGAGCGCCTCGCGGTCGGTGGCGGCGCCGGGGACGCCGGTGACGACGGTGCGCACCCGGTCGGGGTCGAGGCCGAGGCAGGCGGCGGTGCGGTCGCGGTCGCCGTGCGGGTCGGTGGTGGAGAGGTGGAGTTCGACGCCGCCGTCGGGGCGGGGCACGGCGAGGCCGGCCTCGGCGCCGATCGGGGCCGGGTCCTGCCGGCCGACCTGGTAGAGGCCCTCGACGACGAACTCGCCGACCGCCTCCGGGTCGCCGGTGCGCAGCGGGAGGTGTCGGAAGAGGTTGCCGTCGGGGTGCAGCGGCGCGGCGTTGAAGGCGGCCTCGGGGTCGGTGACGGCCTCCAGCACCTCGTACTCGACGGCGACGAGGGAGGCGGCCAGCCGGGCGGTGTCCGGGGTCTCGGCGGCGACGGCGGCGATCGGCTCGCCGTGGTGGCGGACGACCTCGGAGGCGAGGACCGGCCGGTCGCCGGGGACGGGGCAGGAGGCCAGGTCGGCGGCGGTGACGACGGCGTGCACGCCGGGCAGGGCGAGCGCGGCGGAGGTGTCGACGGAGACGATCCGGGCGTGGGCGTGCGGAGAGCGCAGCACGGCACCCCAGAGCAGGCCCTCGGCCCAGAGGTCGGCGGCGTAGGGGTAGATGCCGAGCGCCTTGGGGAGGGCGTCGGTGCGCAGCGGGGAGCTGCCGAGGCCGAACGGTTCGGGCGCCGGGGTGTCCTGCTCGGTGGGCGCGGTCATGCGTTCTCGTCCTCGGGGAGCCTGATGCCGTGGGCGGGGGTGGTGCCGTCGTAGCCGGCCGGGCCGGTGTGGCCCGGGTGGCCGTGGTGGCCGGTGGCGGTGTCGTAGCCGGTCTCGTAGACCGGGCTGTCGTAGCCGGCCGGGGTGACGTACACCTGGCCGGTGTCGTAGCCGCCCTCGTAGACGGGGGCGCCGTCGTAGTGGGCCTGGTCCGGCAGCGGGATGCCGTGCGGCGGGGTGGCGCCGTAGGGGGCGGCCTCGTAGGAGGTGCCGTGCGCGGGCGTGGGGATGTACGGGGTGCCGTGCGCGGGCGTGGTGTCGTGGGCCGGGCCGTCGTGGGCGGTGCCGTGGGCCGGGGTGGCCTCGTAGAGCCCGGTGTCGTACGGGGCCGCCTCGTGTCCGGGGACCTGGGCGGGTGCCGGAACGTAGCCGAGGTAGCCCTCGGCGGGCTGCGGCGGCTGGTAGTACCCCTCGGGGCCCGGGGCGGCGGCGGGCTGCTCGGGCGCCTGGGGCCGGTGGGCGGCGGCGTACTGGTCGGCCTCGACCCAGAGTTCGGAGTCGGCGTAGAGCGGGAGTTCGCCGGTGAGCGGGAGGTCGGCGGCGGACTGCTGGCCGGCCGCCGCGGGCGGCGCGGCGGTGGCGCCGTCGGCGGGTGCGGCCGCGTCGGCGTCGGCCTGTTCGGCGGCGGCCTCGGCGGCCTCCAGCTCGGCCTCCAGCTCGGCCTCGCGGGCCTGGGCGACGGTCTGCACGGCGGCGAGGACGCCGCGGTAGCCGGTGCAGCGGCAGAGGTTGCCGCACAGGGCCTGGCGGGCCTCGACGTCGGTGGGGCGGTGGTTGCGCTGGAGCAGGTCGTGGACGGCCATGGCGAGGCCGGGGGTGCAGTAGCCGCACTGGACGGCGCCGGACTCGGCGAGCGCCTGCTGGACGTCGCTGGCGGTGCCGGCGCCGGAGAGGCCCTCGACGGTGGCGATCTCGCTGTCGGCGGCGAGCGCGGCGGGCACCAGGCAGCCGGCGACCAGCTGGCCGTCGACCTGGACGGTGCAGGCACCGCACTCGCCCTGCTCGCAGCCGTCCTTGGCGCCGGCCAGGCCGAGCCGCTCGCGGAGCACGTAGAGCAGGCTCTCGCCGATCCAGGCGTCGTTGACCGGCCGTTCGAAGCCGTTGACCCGCAGCGTGTACGAGGCGCAGGGGCGCACGTCGCCGAGGCCGTTGAGTTCGTCCGTCACTTCAGCGCCCTTCCCAGTGCCCGGCGGGCCAGCACCGCCACGGTACGCCGCTGGCGCACGAGGGTGGCCGCCGCCCCCTCGCCGGCGCCCTCCAGGGCGGCGTCGGGGATGCAGGCGGCGGCGACGTACTCGCCGAAGGCGGCGAGCGCGGCGGGGTCGATGGGCTGGGCGCCGTCCTCGCCGCGGACGTCCCAGTCGATGCAGCCGGCCACCCAGGCCTCGGCCTCGTGCGGGCGCAGCGGCACGGGGGCGACGGCGCCGACGGCGCAGCGCACGGCGCGCCGGGCGGGGTCGAGGACGAGGGCGACGGAGGCGGCGGCGCGGGCGGGGCCGCTGCGGCCGCCGGCCTTGAGGAAGACCTGCGGGGCGTGCAGCAGCGGGACGCGCACCCAGGTGAGGAGCTCGCCGGGGCGCAGCGGGTCGAGGCCGGTGAGCAGGTGGGTGACCGGGACGTCGCGGGTGGCGCCGGACCGGGCGAGGGTGGCGGTGGCCTCCAGCGCGGCGAGCACCGGCAGGGTGTCGCCGACGGCCGCGGCGGTGGCGATGTTGCCGCCGAGGGTGCCGACGTTGCGGACCTGCGGGGGGCCCGCGGTACGGGCGGCGTCGGCGAGGGCGGGGATGAGGGCGGCGAAGTCGGGGCGGTCCATCCGGGCGTGGGTGAGTCCGGCGCCGAGCACGGCGGTGCCGCCGTCCTCGTAGCGCCAGCCGCGCAGCTCGGTGATCCGGCCGAGGCCGATCAGTGCGGCGGGGCGCAGCCGGCCCGCGTTGACCGCCTCCATGAGGTCGGTCGCGCCGGCCACCGGGACGGCTCCCGGGGTCGCGGCCAGCGCGTCGACGGCCTCGTCGACCGAGGCCGGCAGCATGATCGTCCGGTTCACCAGGATTCCACCGTGCTCCACTTGCTCATCAACTGCCCTGCCCTCCCCACCGGCAGTGCGGCCTGGCCCGTAGGGTACGGGCGATCGGGCCGGGTTGGGCAACTCTGGCACACAATGCCGGATGATCACTTGCCGGGCGGTCCGGCGGTGAGGGCAATACCGGACGAATCAGGCCACAAAACCGAGCGAACCGGAAGGGCTCCGCCCGGATGTTCATCGGATATTGACCTGACGCGGCAGCAGGTCCGGCGGGGTCCGCAGGGTGCGGACGCCCCCGCGCACGCGGTTGACGCGCGCGGGGCGCGGCGGCGTCAGGGGCCCTCCGCGGGCCGTCCGGCGACCCCGGGGCGGCGCTGCCAGGGGTGCGGGCCACCGGGCGGCCGGTACTCGACCCCGAGGGCGTCCAGGCGCGGGTAGTGGCCGGCCATCCGGCGCTCGAACCCGGCCCAGTCCCGCTCCGCCGGGTCGCGCGGCAGGTCGGACCAGGCGACCTCGGCGAACGCGGCGAGCCGCGGGAAGGCCCGGTAGTCGACGTCGCGGGCGCTCGTCATGAACTCGGTCCACAGGTTGGCCTGGGTGCCGATCACCCGGGCGGCCGCGGCGCCGTCCAGCTCCGGCGGCACGGGCTCGAAGCGGTAGACGTCCTCCAGGGTGCGGACGTAGCCGACCGGGATCGGCTCGTCCCCGCCCGGGGCCTGCCGGTGGTCGAGGTAGACGTGCTGCTCCGGGCACATCACCACGTCGTGGCCGGCCCGGGCGGCGGCGATGCCGCCCTCGTAGCCGCGCCAGGAGGAGACGGCGGCGCCCGGGGGGAGGCCGCCCTCCAGGATCTCGTCCCAGCCGATCAGGCGGCGGCCGCGGTCGGCCAGCCAGCGGTCGAAGTGGCGGATGAACCAGCTCTGCAGCCCGTCCTCGCCGTCGACGCCGAGTTCGGCGATCCGGGCCTGCGCGGCGGGGCTGGCCCGCCACTGGTCCTTGGGGCACTCGTCGCCGCCGAGGTGGACGAACTCGGACGGGAAGACCTCCAGGACCTCCTCCAGCACCTCCTCGAAGAACCGCAGGGTGCCGTCGGCGACGTTCAGCACGTTGGGGTTGATCCCCCAGTCCGTCCAGACGCCGAGCGCCGAGGTGTCCACCGCGTCGGTGTTGCCGAGCTCGGGGTACGCGGCGATCGCCGCCTGGGAGTGTCCGGGCAGGTCGATCTCCGGGACGACGGTGACGTGCCGGTCGGCGGCGTACGCGACGATCTCGCGCAGGTCGTCCTGGGTGTAGTGGCCGCCGTGCGGACGGTCGTCGCGGTGGTCCGCGGAGCGGTGGCCGACCATGGACCGCTCCCGCCAGGAACCGACCGCGGTGAGCCGCGGGTGGCGCCGGATCTCGATCCGCCAGCCCTGGTCGTCGGTGAGGTGCAGGTGCAGGACGTTCAGCTTGTGCGCCGCCATCAGGTCGAGGAAGCGCAGGACGTCGGCCTTGGGCAGGAAGTGCCGGGCGACGTCCAGCAGCACGCCGCGCCAGCCGAAGCGGGGCGCGTCCTCGATCCGCACCGGGGGCAGCACCCAGTCGGTGCCGGGCAGCGGGGCGCGGCGGTAGATCCGCGGGTCGAACAGCTGGCGCAGCGTCTGCGCGGCGTGGGACAGGCCGGGGCCGGCGCCGCCGCGCAGCACGGCGCCGTACTCGTGCACCGTCAGCGCGTACGCCTCGGGACCGCCCGCGGCCAGCAGCTCCGGGTCCGTCCGCAGGGTGATCGTCTGCCGCAGCAGGCGGCCCTGCTCCTCGGTGCACGCGTCGAGGGCGAAGCCGGTCGCGGCGGAGAGCTCGGCGCGCAGCCGGCGGGCGACGGCCTGCGCCGCCGGGTCGTCGGCGGCGATCCTGGTCCCGGGGTGCAGCCGGAAGCTCCAGGGGCCGGGCGCCCCGTCGTCGGCCTTCAGGTGCCGGGGGGCGGGGATGAGGTCCATGCGGGCCATCCTGCCCCGTCGCCCGGCAGTGGTACAGACCACTGCCGGACCGACTCGGTGCTACTTGTCGTCGCCGCCGCCGTCGCCGCCCTGGCCGAGACCGTCGAAGATCTCCTTGCACATCGGGCAGACCGGGTACTTCTTCGGGTCGCGGCCCGGGACCCAGACCTTGCCGCACAGCGCCACCACGGGGGACCCGGAGAGGGCGCTCTCCATGATCTTGTCCTTCTGGACGTAGTGCGCGAAGCGCTCGTGGTCGCCGTCCCCGTGGGACACCTGGGGAACGGGCTCGACCAGGGTGCCGGTGCCGAGTCCGCGCTCGGGCTCAAGAGTGCTCATGGGTGCCAAGTCTATGGGCGCCGCTCCGAAGCGGGCCAGTAGCGCACCGGACGACCGGCCGCGGCCGCCGGGCTCAGTTCATGGTGGGGTCGTCCGGGTAGGTGGCGAGCATCGCCAGCGGGCCGCGCTGGCGGCGCAGCACCGACCGCCAGAGCCGCTCGGGCTCCGGGCTGGAGACGTCGCCGGGCTCGCAGTCGACCAGGTACCAGGCGCCCTCGGCGATCTCCGCCTCCAGCTGCCCGGGCGACCAGCCGGAGTAGCCGGCGAAGACCCGCATCGCGCCGAGCTCCCCGGCCAGCACCTCGGGCGGCGCCTCCAGGTCGACCAGGCCGATCGCGCCGTGCACCCGCCGCCAGCCGATCGGCTCGCCGTGGCCGGGCTCGCCGGGCACCACCGCGAGGGCGAGCGCCGAGTCCAGCGCCACCGGGCCGCCCTGGAAGACGACCGCGGGCTGGCCGGTCAGGTCGGCCCAGCCGTCCAGGACGGTCGACACCTCCACCGGGGTCGGCCGGTTCAGCACCACCCCGAGGGCCCCCTGGTCGTCGTGGTCGAGCAGCAGCACCACCGCTCGCGCGAAGTTCGGGTCGGTGAGCACGGGCGTCGCGACGAGCAGTCGGCCGGTGTGGGAGGGGGCCGCGGTCATGCCCACATGATCCCGCAGGACGGCCCGGGAGGGGCGTCCCAACACGAAACCTCCTCGCCCCGTCCCCGCAGGCCCGCCGGGACGCACCCGCACCACCCGGACGGCCCTGCCCACCGGGCGCCGGGGAGCCCCCGCAGCCCCCGCGGAACATGATCACCAAAGGGGCACACGGGAACCAATCGCCCACCCTCTACCATCTATGGATGGTGGAAGGGCTTTCGCCGACGGTGGAAGGACCTTCCACTCGCGTCTCCCCCTGCCCCGCAGCCGTAAGAACCCCCTGCGCACCCCGGATTGCGAGAACGATGACCGACGACCTCCTGCTGGTCCACGGCGGTAACCCGCTCGAAGGCGAGATCCAGATCCGCGGTGCCAAGAACCTGGTGCCCAAGGCCATGGTCGCCGCACTGCTCGGCCAGGGCCCCAGCCGGCTGCGCAACGTGCCGGACATCCGCGACGTCAAGGTCGTGCGGGGCCTCCTGCAGCTGCACGGCGTGACCGTCCGCACCGGCGACGAGGACGGCGAGCTGATCCTCGACCCCTCGCACGTCGAGAGCGCCAACGTGGCGGACATCGACGCGCACGCCGGCTCCTCGCGCATCCCGATCCTGTTCTGCGGCCCGCTGCTGCACAGGCTCGGCCACGCGTTCATCCCGGGCCTGGGCGGCTGCGACATCGGCGGCCGGCCGGTCGACTTCCACTTCGAGGTGCTGCGCCAGTTCGGCGCCACCATCGAGAAGCACCCGCAGGGCACCTACCTGGTCGCCCCGCAGCGCCTGCACGGCACCAAGATCGAGCTGCCCTACCCGTCGGTCGGCGCGACCGAGCAGGTGCTGCTGACGGCGGTGCTCGCCGAGGGCGTCACCGAGCTGCGCAACGCGGCCGTCGAGCCGGAGATCGTCGACCTCATCTGCGTGCTGCAGAAGATGGGCGCGATCATCTCGATGGGCACCGACCGCACCATCCTGATCACCGGTGTGGACGAGCTGGGCGGCTACAACCACAAGGCGCTGCCGGACCGCCTGGAGGCGGCGTCCTGGGCGTGCGCCGCGCTGGCCACCAAGGGCGACATCTACGTCCGCGGCGCCCGCCAGATCGAGATGATGACCTTCCTGAACACCTTCCGGAAGGTCGGCGGCGCCTTCGAGGTCGACGACGAGGGCATCCGCTTCTGGCACCCGGGCGGCGAGCTCAAGGCGATCGCCCTGGAGACCGACGTGCACCCCGGCTTCCAGACCGACTGGCAGCAGCCGCTGGTCGTCGCGCTGACCCAGGCCAACGGCCTGTCCATCGTCCACGAGACGGTGTACGAGTCGCGGCTCGGCTTCACCGGCGCGCTCAACCAGATGGGCGCGCACATCCAGCTCTACCGCGAGTGCCTCGGCGGCACCCCCTGCCGCTTCGGCGCCCGCAACTTCCGGCACTCCGCGGTGGTCTCCGGCCCGTCCAAGCTGATCGGCTCCGAGCTGGTCATCCCGGACCTGCGCGGCGGCTTCTCGTACCTGATCGCGGCGCTGGCGGCCGAGGGCACCTCGACCGTGCACGGCATCGACCTGATCAACCGCGGCTACGAGAACTTCATGTCCAAGCTGCGGGACCTCGGCGCGCACGTCGAGCTGCCCGCCGAGCAGCCCGTGACCGTCTGACGGGCCCGCACGGGCACCTGAACGCCGATGGCCGGCCTCCCCGAGGGGAGGCCGGCCATCGCGTCGTCCGGGCTGCTGCCGGGGCTCAGGCGCCCTTGGCGGCTTCCTTCAGCTTGGAACCGGCGCTGACCTTGGCGCTGTAGCCGGCCGGGATCTGGATCGGGTCACCGGTCTGCGGGTTGCGGGCGGTGCGCGCGGCGCGGTGGGTCCGCTCGAAGGTCAGGAAGCCGGGGATGGTGACCTTCTCGTCACCCTTGGCGACGACCTCGCCGACGACCTCGGCGAAGGCGGCCAGCACGGCGTCGGCGTCCTTGCGGGTCACCTCGGCGCGCTCGGCCAGCGCGGCCACCAGCTCACTGCGGTTCATGTGTACTCCTGTGGTCTGTTGCTTGCGGCGTGCGGGGGCCCCATCGGTCGCCCCCTCCGGGGGAACCCGGATGGGCCGCTGGTCCGCACACTGGTGCTCGTTCAGGCGAGGGGTGGTCAGAGGCCGGGCTCCGGCCCCGAAGCGCCGCAAACCGCCCGCCCGGGTACGAATCCTGCCCCGACCGGCACTGAGAAAGCCAATCGGCCACCGGCGGTGTTGACCCGAACAGATCCCGCCCGGCGGAGGTGTGACGCTCCGTCGGCCCAGGAGGGCCGGACCGGGCGGCGGTCGGGACGACACGCCGGAAAGCCCGGAGGGACGTTCCGTACTTGTCGGACACGCCACCCCCGTGCAGGGCTACCGTACGCCCTGGCACCGACAAGCCCAAACACGCCCCTTCCCCTTGTGTCGCAAGGGGAAGGGGCGGTCCGGCGCCCGGCGCACCGTTCGCACACCTGAGCGATCGAGAACGACACTCCGGTCAGATGCCGACGACCGGGAAGGAGGAGGTGTCGAGGGTGCCCACGATGCCCGCGGTCGGGCGCACCGGAACGGGCTCCTGGCCCTCCCGCGCGGCCAGCGCGACCTCGCGCACGGCCGCCGCCACGGTCTTCGCGACGTCCGGGTGGAAGACGCTCGGGATGATGTAGTTGGCGTTGAGCTGGTCGTCCGCGACCGTGGTGGCCAGCGCCCGGGCCGCGGCGATCATCATCGCGGTGTCGACCGTCCGGCTCTGCGCGTCCAGCAGGCCGCGGAAGACGCCCGGGAAGACCAGCACGTTGTTGATCTGGTTCGGGAAGTCGCTGCGGCCGGTGGCGACCACCGCGGCGGTCTGCCGGGCCACCGCCGGGTCGACCTCCGGGTCCGGGTTGGCCAGCGCGAAGACGACCGCGTCCTCCGCCATGGTGGCCAGGTCGTCGCCGTCCAGCACGTTCGGGGCCGAGACGCCGATGAACACGTCGGCGCCGGCCACCGCCTCCTTGAGGCTGCCGGTGCGGCCGGAGCGGTTGGTGTGCTCGGCGATCCAGCGCAGGCTGTCGTTGAGGTCCTCGCGGCCGCTGTGGACGACGCCGTGCACGTCGGCCACGGTGGCGTGCTCCACGCCGGCGGCCAGCAGCAGCTTGAGGATCGCGGTGCCCGCGGCGCCGGCGCCCGACATCACCACCCGGATGTCGGCGATGTCCTTGCCGACCACCTTGAGCGCGTTGGTCAGCGCCGCGAGGACGACGATGGCGGTGCCGTGCTGGTCGTCGTGGAAGACCGGGATGTCCAGGGCCTCGCGCAGCCGGGCCTCGATCTCGAAGCAGCGCGGCGCGGAGATGTCCTCCAGGTTGATGCCGGCGAAGCCGGGGGCGATCGCCTTCACGATCGCGACGATCTCGTCGGCGTCCTGGGTGTCCAGGCAGATCGGCCAGGCGTCGATGCCCGCGAAGCGCTTGAAGAGGGCCGCCTTGCCCTCCATGACCGGCAGCGCGGCCTTCGGGCCGATGTTGCCCAGGCCCAGCACCGCGGAGCCGTCGGTGACCACCGCGACGCTGTTGCGCTTGATGGTGAGGCGGCGGGCGTCCTCGGGGTTCTCGGCGATCGCCATGCAGACCCGGGCGACGCCCGGGGTGTAGATCATCGAGAGGTCGTCGCGGTTGCGGATCGGCAGCTTCGAGGACATCTCGATCTTGCCGCCGAGGTGCATCAGGAAGGTGCGGTCCGAGACCTTGCCGATGCTGACGCCGTCGATCGTCCGCAGCTTCTCGACGATCTCCTCGCCGTGGGCCACCGACGACGCGGCGACGGTCACGTCGATGCGCAGCGACTCCAGGCCGGAGGCGGTGACGTCGAGACCGGTGACCGAACCCCCGGAGGACTCGACGGCCGTGGTGATCGCGCTGACGGCGTTGCCCCGGGCCGGGACCTCCAGCCGCACCGTGATCGAGTTGGAGACACTGGGCACCGTCGCCATCGACGTCCTTCTTCCGTCCGCTCTTGAGGGTCGTTCCGGTCTCGATCGTCGCACTTACCGGTCGGTAGCCAGAAATAAAGTTCATTGAGTGTGCAGAACCCACAAACGGCACGGGCCGCCGCACTGGGCCGGTCGTGTGCTCCGCCGAAAATCTCCCGCCGCGGCCTTGGCGTCCCGAGCCGATGCGTTACATTGGACGGGACACCGGCTCGATCCAAGCCCCCGGGCCCAACCTTCGTCGCTTCGAGCGACCACTTGCCGCGAGGCGAGCATGGCGGGTCGGTGTCATTGACGTGAGAAGGCCCCCACCTCCGGGTGGGGGCCTTCGTCGTACCGCGGCGCCGGCACACCGCCGCGCCGCGGTGCGCCGGCCGGGCGGGCGGCCCGGCCGGCGCCCGCGTCAGCCGTGCAGCAGGGCGGGCACGCCGTCCGCGTCCGGCAGGTCGTCCGGGCCGGAGAGCACCGTGAGGCGCTGGGTGGCCCGGGTGAGCGCCACGTACAGCACCCGCAGACCCGCCTCCGACTCCCCCGCGATGCCGGTCGGGTCGGCGACCACCGTCGCGTCGTACTCCAGGCCCTTGGCCTCCAGGCTGCCCAGCGCCACCACGCGGTCGCCCAGGCCCTCCGCCCAGCCGGCCGCCTCCGCCCGGCGGTCCATCGGCACGACCACCGCCACGGTGCCGTCCACCTCGCCCAGCAGCCGCTCCAGCTCGACCCGGGCGGCCCGGTCGAAGGCCTCCGCCCCGGCCTCCCGGACGGCCGCGAACCGCGGCACGACGCCCGTCGACCGCACCGCGCTCGGCGAGGGCGTGCCCGGCGCCGCCAGCGCCAGCACCTTCGCCGCCACCTCGGCGATCTCGGCGGGGTTCCGGTAGTTCACGGTCAGCGTGTGACGGCGGCGCGGCTTGCCGGCGAGCACCTCGTCCATCGCGGACTGCGCCTCCTGCGGGAACGGCCAGGAGGACTGCGCCGGGTCGCCGACGATCGTCCAGGTCGCCATCCGCGCCCGGCGGCCGATCATCCGCCACTGCATCGGGGTGAGGTCCTGCGCCTCGTCCACGATCACGTGCGCGTACTCGGTGCGCTCCACCGGGACGCGCTCGCGCCGGCCGTAGGAGCGCTCCGCGTACGTGGTGAGCTCGTCCAGCCCGGACAGCATGTCGACGGCGTCCACCTCGCGCACCTTCGGCCGGGCCGGCTCGCCGAGCAGCACCTGCAGCTCGTCCACCAGCGCCACGTCGTGCGCCGACAGGGCGCCCCCGCCGCGGGCGTCCAGGTGCCGCCAGGAAGCGGCCAGCAGCCGGGCCTCCTCCGGGGTCACCGCACGCCGGGCGATCCGGTTGGTGTGCCGCGGGTGGCGCAGGGTCGCCAGCACCCGGCGCGGGGTCACCGGCGCCCACCAGGCGTCCAGGAAGTCCAGGAACGCCGACTCGTCCGAGACGTACTCGTCGAAGGCCTCCCGCTCGTCCTGGCGCTGCTCCCGCTCCGAGTGGGTGGTCGGCTTCGGCAGGTGCCGGGTGAGGTCCTGCCACAGGGCGTCCAGCAGCAGCCGGCGGGCCCTCGGGCGCAGCAGGTTCAGCGGAGTGCCGCCACCGCCGACGACGGTCGCGCGCAGCGCCTTCAGCCGGCCGGCGTCCAACCGCAGCGACTCACCGCGGGCGAAGACCCGCAGCTCGGTCGGCGCGTCCAGCTCCAGGGCCGCCCGGGCCGCCCGGCGCAGCAGCTGGACCATCCGGCCCGACCCCTTGATCCGGGCCGTCTCCGGGGTGTCGTAGCGCTCCGCCTCGATGCCGTCGACCAGGCTGCCGACCGCCCGGATCGCCACCTGTCCCTCCTCGCCCAGCGAGGGCAGCACGCCCTCGGTGTACGAGACCAGCAGCGGGGTGGGGCTGACCACCAGGATGCCGCCCGCGTACCGGCGGCGGTCCTGGTAGAGCAGGAACGCGGCCCGGTGCAGGGCGACCGCGGTCTTGCCGGTGCCCGGACCGCCGGTCACCAGGGTGGCGCCGGCCGCGGCGGCCCGGATGACCTCGTCCTGCTCCTTCTGGATCGAGGAGACGATGTCGCGCATGGTGTGACTGCGGGCCCGGCCCAGCGAGGCCATCAGGGCGCCGTCGCCGACCACCGCCAGCTCCCGGCCGTCCAGGGTGGGGGTCAGGTCGGGGCGCAGCAGGTCGTCCTCGACGCCGATCACCTTGCGGCCGCGGGAACGGATCACCCGGCGGCGGATCACCCGGCCCGGCTCCAGCGGGGTGGACCGGTAGAACGGCGCCGCGGCCGGCGCCCGCCAGTCGATCACCAACGGGCCGTACTCGGCGTCGAGCACGCCGAGGCGGCCGATGTGCAGGGTCTCCGCGACGGCCGGGTCGGCCGGGTCCATCGGGGTCTGCGAGGGGATGCCGTGCTCCTCGGGCGCGTCCGCCTGCTGGAGGTCGATCCGGCCGAACAGGAAGTCCTCGAACTCGCTGTTCAGCCGCTGCAGGTGCGCACCGGCCCGGTAGACCTGGGCGTCGCGCTCGGCGAGCGCGCCGGGGGTGCCGACCTGCACGCGCTTGGCGGCGTCCTCGAGGATGTACTCGGCCTCGGCGAGCTTCTCCTCCAGACGCCGGTAGACGGTGTCGAGGTGGCTCTGCTCCTCGGCGATCTCGCGGTCGCGGACGGAGTCGGTGGTCTCTGGTGTGGTGTGCATGGGCCTCGGGGGGTACGGCGCGGGCGGGAGCGGCGGACGGAAGATCCTACTCCTTGCCGCCCGGGGAACCCGCACAGGCCCGGGCGAGCCCGACCAGGGGCGCCTCCCTTCCCCCGGGCTAGTCCTCGTCGCCGTACTTGGTGTCCGGGGCCGGGACGGGGTCGACGGCGAGGCGGTAGCCGCGTTTGACGACGGTGGCGATCAGGCGGGGCGTGCCGAGGGCGGCCCGCAGCCGCGCCATCGCCGTCTCCACCGCGTGCTCGTCGTCCCCGCTGCCCGGCAGCGCCCGCAGCAGTTCGCTCCGCGGCACCACCCACCCCGGCCGCCGCGCGAGCGCCCGCAGCAGGGCCATTCCGGCGGGCGGCACCGGCCGCAGGTCGCCGTCGACGAGGGCGGCCTGGCCGCGCAGTTCGAGGGTGTGTCCGGCGACGGCGAGCCGGCGGGCCCGGTCGGGGAGTCGGGCGGTGAGGGTCTGCACCATGGCCCCGAGCCGCATCCGTTCGGGCCAGACGGTGGCGATGTCGAGTTCTTCGAGCGGGGCGGCGGTGACCGGTCCGACGCAGACCGGCAGGACGTCGCGCCGCAGCGCGTGCAGCAGCTCGGCGGTCTGGCCGCGTTCGGCGGCGCGGTCGAGGAGGCCGAGGGCGGCGGGGGCGGAGGTGAAGGTGACGGCGTCGAGGGAGCCGCTGCAGGTGGCGTCGAGGAGCCGGTCGACGGGTCCGAGGTCGAGCGGCGGCAGCCAGCGGTAGACGGGGACCTCGACGACCTCGGCACCGGCGGTCGTGAGCGAGTCGACGAAGTCGCGCAGCGGGGCGCCGTGCAGCTGGACGGCGATCCGGCGGCCGTCGACGCCCTGGTCGAGGAGCCGTTCGAGCACCTCGACGGAGGACTCCGACTCGGCGGACCAGGCTTCGCGCAGTCCGGCGGCGCGGATGGCGCCCTTGGCCTTGGGGCCGCGGGCCAGCGTCTCGGCCTTGGCGAGACTGCCGACGAGGTCGTCGAACAGGTTCCAGCCCTCGGCGGCCTCGATCCAGCCGCGGAAGCCGATGCCGGTGGTGGCGACGGCGATGTCCGGCGGGTCGGCGATCAGGGCGCGGGTGGCGGCGAGGAGTTCGGTGTCGTCCGCGAGCGGGACGATCCGCAGGGCGGGTGCGCGCAGCACGGTGGCGCCGCGGCGCTGGAGGAGGGCGGCGAGCTCGTCGGCGCGGCGGGCGGCGGTGATGCCGATGGTGTAGCCGGCCAGTGGCGGGGCGGTGTCCTGCGACGGTACGAGGGCGGCGGTCGCGACGGCGGTGCGGTCGGCCATGGGCTGACGTCCTTCGTGGAGCGCCCCGGGGCCGTCGGCGTGCCCTCGGGGGCGTGCCGCTCGCTCCGGTCCCTGCGGGCCGTGGCGGGCGGCGGGTGGGTGGGTGGACAGTCATCGTCCCGTGCCGGGGTGTCACCGCCGGGTCGGTCCGATTTCCGGCTTGTTTCGCAGGTGAGGGCCGGTCCGCGGTGTGGACCGGCCCTCGGTGGCGATCAGACCCGGGCGAGTGCCGGGGCCTGGGTGCCGGTGGGGGCGGCGCTCGGGCGACGCAGGTAGACCGCCCAGGTGAGGGCGAAGCAGACGGCGTAGGCGGCGAGGAAGGAGACGAAGGCGGGGGTGCCGCTCTTGGTGGTGAGGAAGGACTGGCGGAAGGCGAGGTTGATGAACAGGCCGCCGAGGGCGCCGACCGCACCGATCACGCCGATCGCGGCGCCGGACATCCGGCGGGACCAGGCGGCCGCGTCCTCCGCGGTGTCGCCGGCGGCGATCCGGTCCTGGGCCTTGGCCTCGAAGATGCCGGGGATCATCTTGTAGGTGGAGCCGTTGCCGATGCCGGCGAAGACGAAGAGCGCGATGAAGCCGACGAGGAAGACCGGCAGCGACTTGATCGAGGAGGCGTAGGTCACCACCGAGGCGGCGGCGGCCATCGCGACGAAGTTCCAGAAGGTGATCCGGGAGCCGCCCCAGCGGTCGGCCAGCCAGCCGCCGACCGGGCGGATGACCGAGCCGAGCAGCGGGCCGATGAAGGTGAGCTGGGCGGCCTGCAGCGGGGTGCGGCCGAACTGGTTCTGCAGGACGAGGCCGAAGGCGAAGGAGAAGCCGATGAAGGAGCCGAAGGTGCCGATGTAGAGCACCGACATCAGCCAGGTGTGCCTCTCCTTGAGGATGGCCTTGAAGGTGCCGGTGTCGTTGCTGAGCTGGGCCAGGTTGTCCATGAACAGGGCCGAGCAGAGCGCGGCGACGGCGATCAGCGGGATGTAGATGCCGAGCACCAGGCGGGGCGAGGTGGCACCGGCCCAGGTGATCACGCCGAGGCCGATCAGCTGGATGACGGGGACGCCGATGTTGCCGCCGCCCGCGTTGAGGCCGAGCGCCCAGCCCTTCTTCCGGAGCGGGAAGAAGGCGTTGATGTTGGTCATGGAGGAGGCGAAGTTGCCGCCGCCGACACCGGTGAGGGCCGCGACCACCATGAAGGTGGTGTAGGAGGTGCCGGGGTGCATCACGTACGCCGCGGCGATGCTCGGGACGAGGAGCAGCAGCGCGGAGACGATCGTCCAGTTCCGGCCGCCGAAGCGGGCGACGGCGAAGGTGTAGGGGATCCGGACGAAGGAGCCGACCAGGGTGGGCATGGCCACCAGGAAGAATTTGCCGGCCGGGTCGATGCCGTAGCCCTTGCCCATGAAGAGGACCATGACCGACCACAGGCTCCAGATCGAGAAGCCGATGTGCTCGGAGAAGACCGAGAAGATCAGGTTCCGGTTGGCCACCTTGCGGCCGGTGCGCTCCCAGAATCCGGTGTCCTCGGGCCGCCATTCCTGGATCCAGCGGCCGCCTGTTCTGCGCTGGGCTGTGTCGCTCATCGGTCTCCCCTTGCGTGCCGGTGCCTGCCCTGCCCGTGCTGTCATCGATGACGCTAGGAGCCCATGGTTTCGGGATCGTTGTGGTCTGTGAAGCCTGCGGAACCGTCCTCTCACCCGCCGCCGTCCGTCGGTGTGAGGCTCCGGAGACACACGAAGGCCGCCCTCCGGGAGTGGAGGACGGCCTGGGTGCACATGGGATGGTGGAGATGCCGGGAATCGAACCCGGGTCCGATGGAGTGGATTCAGGACTTCTCCGAGCGCAGTCCGCTGTGCTTTTCTCGGCCCCGGCAGTCACGCGGACAAGCCGCCGACGGGCCCAGCTACTGTTTGGTTTCCCTCCCGTCCCCGTAGCCGGGGCGGTTGGTTGAGTTCCCTAGATTATGCCAGGGTCCGGGTCGGGAACTCCCCGGTCTGACACCCTATTCGCTCGCTGATCAGGCAGCGAGAGCGAACTGCGGGGTATCGCGCTTGGTGTTGGCGATTATTTTTTTGCGACACGTGGTTAACGAGATCATTGCCGCGTTCCTCGGCTCGCTTCTCCTGTTTCGACTACCACCGTCGAAACCGATCATCCCCATGTTGATTTGACAAACAGCTCCGGTGGGCGGGGCCCTCCGGCGGTGCGAGTGCCATGGTACGCGGTCGGCCCCCGGAGGGTCCAGCGCATTACCGGGCGGCGGGGCGGGGCCCCTCCGACGGGCCGGGCCGGAGGCCGGGCCGGGGTCAGACCGCGCGCTGCCTGCGGCGGGCCGCGGCGATCGCGCGGTCCGACTCGCGCCGGTCCTGCTGCTCGCGCAGCGTCTGGCGCTTGTCGTACAGCTTCTTGCCGACCGCCAGGGCGATCTCCAGCTTGACCCGGCCGTCCTTGAAGTACAGGGAGAGCGGGACGAGCGTGTGGCCCGTCTCCTTCACCTTCGACTCCAGCTTGCGGATCTCCAGCTTGTGCAGCAGGAGCTTGCGCTTGCGCTTCGCCGAGTGGTTCGTCCAGGTGCCCTGGGTGTACTCCGGGATGAACAGGTTGTCGACCCAGGCCTCGTGCCCCTGGATGTAGGCGTACCCGTCGACGATGTTCGCCCGGCCCTCGCGGAGGGACTTCACCTCGGTACCGGTCAGCACCATGCCGCACTCGTAGGTGTCGAGGATGGTGTACTCGTGCCGCGCCCGCTTGTTCTGCGCGATGACCTTGTTGCCCTTTTCCTTTGCCATAGCGCCGACATTCTCGCACCTCGGCGACGTCGGGGGCAGTCCTTTTGCGCGCGGGTGGCGGGCGCGCCGGGCCGGCGGGGCCGCCTGAGGGCCGGTACGGGCCACCGGCACGCCGCTGCGGGGCCGCGGCGGCCCGGCGGATCAGCGGCGTGCGCCCAGGCCCGCGAGGACGTGCAGGGCGAGGTCGGCGGCGCCCTCCGGGGCGGCCGAGACGTCGGGCTGCAGGCCGGTGCCGTCGGGCGAGCGGCCCTCGGGGGTGTAGTAGCGGCCCACGGTGAGCTCCACCACGCCGCCGTCCGCCAGCCGGCTGGGCTGCTGCACGGTGCCCTTGCCGAAGGTCCTGGCGCCCACCAGGACGGCCCGGCAGCGGTCCTGCAGGGCGCCGGCGAGCAGTTCGGCGGCGCTCATCGTCCCGCCGTCCACCAGCACCACCAGCGGGGTGGCGGTGTCCCCGCCGGACGCGGCCGCCAGCTCGCGCCGCACCCCGCGGGACTCGTAGGAGGCGACCGGCCCGCCGTCCAGGAAGACCGAGGCGGTGCCGACCGCCTCGTCGACCAGGCCGCCGGAGCTGCCGCGCAGGTCCAGCACGACCGCCCGGGCCCCCTGGGCCGCGATCCGGACCTGTTCGGCCACGCCGCTGGTGAAGGCCCGCACGGCGATCCGCGTCACGCCGTCGGGCAGCCGCTCGACACCGACCTCCTGGGCGGCCAGTAAGGCCCGCCCCAGCACGACCTCGCGCGGGGCCGCCGAGCCGCGCGAGACGGTGAGCGCCACCGTGCGGTCGGTCGGGGCGCCGGCGCTGCCGCGCAGCCGGGCCACCACCTCCGTCACCGGCAGGCCGTCGGCCCGGGCGCCGTCGACCGCGACCAGCCGGTCCCCGGCCGCGATGCCGGCCCGGGCGGCCGGGCCGCCGGGCTGCACGGCGGAGACGGCGGTCGAGCCGTCCCCGCTGCGGTCCACCGAGAGCCCCACGCCGAGGTAGCGGCCGCGGACCAGGTCCGCGTACTGGTCCGGGCTCAGGTAGGCCGCCCAGCGGTCGCCGCTCGCGTCGACCAGGGCCTCGGCCTGCTGCGGGCTGAGGTCGGCTCCGGTGACGTCCCGTCCGGCGGCGAGCCGTGCGGCGGCGTCCATCGAGGGCGGCAGCGGTACCGTCAGCGGCTCGCCCCAGGCGCCGCTCGCGGCACCCGCCATCAGGACGACGCCGAACACCAGGGTGAGCGTGGCTCCCTGGCGTACCCGACGGTGGCTTCCCGGCATGCGACGGAGTCTAGGCGGCACGGCCCCGCCGGGGCGACGGAACGCCCGGGTACGACGAGGGCGGCCCCGGACGGCGCAATGCCGTCCGGGGCCGCCCGGGACCTCGCAGGTCAGACCTTGAGGTACTTGCGCAGGGTGAAGAAGGCCGCGATGCCGGCCATCGCCATGCCGACCACGACCAGCAGCGGAATCACCGTCAGGACCGAGGACAGGCCGATGAACTGGATGAACAGCACCCGCTTCGCCAGCCAGTGCTGGACGAAGAAGTGGCCGAGCAGCAGCAGGCCGGAGGCCATCACCGCGCCGAGCAGGGCGGAGAACGCGGCCTCCGCGATGAACGGCATCTGCACGTAGAAGTTCGAGGCACCGACGAGGCGCATGATGCCGGTCTCGCGCCGTCGGCTGAAGGCCGACACCCGGACGGTGTTGACGATCAGCAGCAGCGCCACGAAGAGCATCAGCACCATGATGACGAAGGCGGCGGTCTGCAGACCGTTCAGCAGGCCGAAGAGGTTCTCCAGGATCCGGCGCTGGTCGTCCACCGACTTCACGCCGGGCTTGCCGGCGAAGGCGCTCTGGATGACGTCGTACTTCGTCGGGTCGCTGAGCTTGACCCGCCACGACTGCGGCATCGCCTCCGGACCGACCGCCGCGAGCAGCGGGTTGTCCGGGTTCGACTCCTTCCAGTGCTTGTACGCCTCGGGGGCGGTCTCCAGGGTGGCCTTCTGCACCAGCGGGGTCATCTTGTCGAGCTGCGCCTTGACCGCGGTCACCTGGTCGTCGGTGGCCGCACCGCTGGCGCACTGCGCCGAGGCCGCCATGTCGAACTTGGTGCAGAACGAGATGCTGACCTCGACCTTGTCGTACCAGTAGCCCTTCATCGAGTTGACCTGGTCGCGGACCAGGAGGCTGCCACCGGCGAGGGCGAGGGACAACGCGACACTGACGATGACCGCGATGGTCATCGTCAGGTTGCGGCGGAGGCCGATGCCGATCTCCGAGAGGACGAACCGGATGCGCATGCTTCTCTCAATCCAGGGTCGGTGCAGGCTGGGCGGTCAGGCGTGACGACGGGTGGCGGCTAGTTCTGGTAGCCGTACACGCCGCGGGCCTGGTCGCGGACCAGCAGCCCCTTGTCGAGTTCGATCACGCGCTTGCGCATCTGGTCGACGATGGCCTGGTCGTGCGTGGCCATCAGCACCGTGGTGCCGGTGCGGTTGATCCGGTCGAGGAGCTTCATGATGCCGACCGAGTTCTGCGGGTCGAGGTTTCCCGTGGGCTCGTCCGCGATCAGCAGCATCGGGCGGTTGACGAAGGCACGGGCGATCGCCACGCGCTGCTGCTCACCACCGGAGAGCTCGCCGGGCATGCGGTCCTCCTTGCCGCCGAGGCCGACCAGGTCGAGCACCTCGGGCACCACCTTGGCGATGGCGCTGCGCGGCTTGCCGATGACCTCCAGGGCGAAGCCGACGTTCTGCGCGACCGTCTTGTTCGGCAGCAGGCGGAAGTCCTGGAAGATCGTGCCCAGCTGGCGGCGCATGTGCGGCACCTTCCAGTTGGACAGCTTGCCGAGGTCCTTGCCCATCACGTGCACGGCCCCGGTGCTGGGGCGCTCCTCGCGCAGGCAGAGCCGGAGGAAGGTCGACTTCCCCGAGCCGGACGAGCCGACCAGGAAGACGAACTCGCCCTTCTCGATCTCCAGCGAGACGTTGTCCAGGGCAGGACGGTTCTGCTTGGGATAGGTCTTGGAGACGTTGTCGAATCTGATCACGGCTGCATCACGGAGGCCATCCTAGGTGGGCCCGTCCGCGCCCCGGACCGGGAGCGGCGGTCGAAGCGGCATCCTCCCCGACCGCTCCAGGTCTGGGACCATACGCGAACCACGGCCCGACCCGCAGTCCCGGGTCGGGTACCGACCGATGATTCGTCAGGGATTGTTCCTGTCTGTCCGGAATTGGAAGGCGGGATTTGTGCGCGCTATCTCACAATCGCACCGGAGAACGCCCCCTCTGCGGGGGCCGAGCGTCCGCGAACCTGGCACAGTGGAGAGACGGACGGAACCATCGGCCCGTCCGGTGCGTTTGCAGTGACAGCAAGGAGGAGATCGCATGACCTGCGACCATCTGGTGTGCGCCAACTGCAACGGCCGCGTGAGCGAGGGCCGGTGCCCGGTGTGCCGCGCCAACCGGGCCCGCATGCAGGAGCAGCAGGGCCCGTTCGCCGCACTGACCCCGGCGACCCTGCTGGCCCTGATCGCGGCACTGTTCGCGGTGGCCCTCATCGCCCGGCAGGCGCTGGCCTGAGACCAGGAACGCCCGAAGGCCCCCGGAGCCGAGCTCCGGGGGCCTTCGTCGTAGATCTGGGATCAGCTGGCGGTCTCCCGCTGCTTGCGCCAGCGGATGCCGGCCTCGATGAAGCCGTCGATGTCGCCGTCCAGGACGGCCTGCGGGTTGCCGACCTCGTGCTCGGTGCGCAGGTCCTTGACCATCTGGTACGGGTGCAGGACGTAGGAACGCATCTGGTTGCCCCAGGAGCTGCCGCTGTCCTTGAGGGCGTCCATCGCGGCCTTCTCCTCCTGGCGGCGCCGCTCCAGCAGCTTGGCCTGGAGGACGTTCATCGCCGAGGCCTTGTTCTGGATCTGCGAGCGCTCGTTCTGGCAGGAGACCACGATGCCGGTCGGCAGGTGGGTGATGCGCACCGCGGAGTCGGTGGTGTTGACGCCCTGGCCGCCGGGGCCGGAGGCGCGGTACACGTCGATGCGCAGGTCGCCCTCGTCGATGTCGACGTGGTCGGACTGCTCGACGACCGGGAGGACCTCGACGCCGGCGAAGGAGGTCTGCCGGCGGCCCTGGTTGTCGAACGGGGAGATGCGCACCAGGCGGTGGGTGCCCTGCTCGACGGAGAGGGTGCCGTAGGCGTACGGCGCCTTGACGGTGAAGGTCGCGGACTTGATGCCGGCCTCTTCGGCGTACGAGGTGTCGTAGACCTCGGTCGGGTAGCCGTGCCGCTCGGCCCAGCGCAGGTACATGCGCATCAGCTGCTCGGCGAAGTCGGCGGCGTCGACGCCGCCCGCCTCGGCACGGATGTTGACCAGGGCCTCGCGGGCGTCGTACTCGCCCGACAGGAGGGTGCGGACCTCGAGCTCCTCGACGGCCTTCTTGACCGACTCCAGCTCGACCTCGGCCTCGGCGCGGGTGTCCGCGTCGTCCTCGGCCTCGGCCAGCTCGAACAGGACGCCCAGGTCGTCGACCCGGCCGCGCAGGGTCTCGAACTTGCGCAGTTCGCCCTGGAGGAACGAGAGCCGGCTGGTGACCTTCTGCGCGTTGGCGACGTCGTCCCAGAGGGTCGGGGCGGCTGCCTCCTCCTCCAGGGTCGCGATGTCGGCCCGGATCTTGTCCAGGTCGAGGACGGCCTCGATCGACCCCATGGTCGTCTCGAGGTTCTTGAGCTCTTCGGAAGGATCGACGGCTGCCACGCCTCAAGCGTAATGGTTCGCGGAGACCGTTCGGCTACACCGGGGGTCCGAGGGCCGCCGCGGGCCCGCCCGCGGCCGCGCGGGCGGGCCCGGCGGCGGGCGGTTCGGCGGCGAAGGCGCTGTACGCGGCGGCGGCGCCGGCCAGCAGCAGCACGGTGGCGATCAGCACGGCGAGCATCCGGCGGCGGCGCACCAACCGGCGGCGCCGGTGGCTGGTGACCGGGGCGGCGGAGCGCTGCGCGCGGGACTCGGCGGCGTAGGAGGCGAGCTCCTGCGGGGAGGGGCGGCGCAGGCTGGTGTGGGTGTCGCGGGTGGAGTCCGGCGAGGGGGCGGGGACGAGCGGCACGGCCGGGCCGCGCCGGCGGCGGTGGGTGCCCGTGCCGGCGTCGACCTCGGCGTACACCGCCTCGCCGGGGGTGGGCACGTCCTCGACCGGGCCGCGCTGGGCGGGGACGGCGAGCGGCGGAAGTCCGGCGAGGACCGGCAGCTGCTCGCGCAGCCGGGAGGCCAGCTCGGCGGCGCGCAGCCGGGAGGCGGGGGCCTTGGCCAGGCACTCGGAGATGATCCGCCACAGGCCGTCCGGCATGCCGGGGACGGGCGGGACGCTCTCGGTGACGTGGCGGCGCAGCACGGCGCCGGTGTGGCCGCCGCCGAAGGGCGTGAAGCCGGCCAGCAGCTCGTAGAGCACGGTGGCGAGGGCGTAGATGTCGACGGCGGCGCGCGGCTCCAGGCCCTCGATGATCTCGGGGGCGAGGTAGTCGGGGGTGCCGATGATCCGGGTGGCCCGGGTGCGGCGGGGGGCGTCGACGAGGCGGGCGATGCCGAAGTCGGTGAGCTTGGCCCGGGGGGCGCCGCCGGGTCCGGGCGGGGCGGCGAGGTCGAGCAGCACGTTCTCGGGCTTGACGTCGCGGTGGACGATGCCGGCGGCGTGCGCGGCGGCCAGGCCGTCGGCGACGTCGGCGATCACCGAGGCGGCGGCGAGCGGGGGGAGCACGCCCTCGCGCTCCAGCCGGGTGCGCAGGTCGGTGCCCTGGACGAGGTCCATGACCAGGGCGAGGTCGCTGCCGTCCACGACCATGTCGTGCACGCCGACCACCCGGGGGTGGTCGAGGCTGGTGAGGGCGGCGCGCTCCTGGACGAAGCGGCCGACCAGGACCTGGTCGGAGGCCAGGTCCTCGCGCAGCAACTTGACGGCCACCGGCCCGTCCGGGCCCTCGCCCAGCCAGACCGTGCCGGCGGAACCCCGGCCGATCACCTGGTGGACGGTGTAGCGGCTGCCGATCTTGCGTGCCAATGCTGCTCCGTGGGCTCGGTAGGTCGGTGCTCGACGACCAACCTACGCGCCCGACGGCCCTCCGGGGGGCGCCGGAGGGCCGTCGGGGACGGTCGTTTCACGGAAAGTTCGTGAATTGTCGACAAAGTGCCAAAATCACTGCCCTGACGGTCCGTCGGCTGCTCACCGACCGCCGTTCAACCCGCTGATCCAGTCGCTCGCGCTGGCGAACCAGCTCTTGACGTTCTCCCAGTACACCGGCAGGTCGGTGAAGTTCCACAGCGCCACCGCGGCGATCGCCAGGATCAGCAGCACCATCAGGCAGCCCTTGAGGCAGCCGAGGCCCGGGATGTACATCCGGTTGCGGCTGCGCGGCCGCGGCTCCCGGCGCGGGGCCGGCTCGCGGCGGGGCGCCGGGGCCGGCTCGGGGCGCCGCTGCGGGGCGGGCTCCTGCCGGCGCTGCGGGGCCGGCGCGGGCGGCTGCGGCGGCGGGTACGCCTGCGGGGCCGGCGCGGCCCGGTAGGGCTGCGGCTGGGCCTGCGGGGGCTGGCGGTAGCCCTGCGGGGGCTGCGGCGGGTTCTGCCGGGCCTGGTACGGCGGCGGGGCCACCGGCGGGCGCTGCGAGTAGCCGCCCGACCCGCGGCTGTTCTGGGGCGGCTGCGGCGGCCGGCCCTGGGGCGCCTGGTACGGCGGCGGGGCCTGGTGGGGCGGGGGCGCCTGGTACGGCTGCTGGGCCTGGTACGGCTGCGGGGCGACCTGCGGGCGGTCCAGCTCCTCCGGGTCGAAGTAGCCGATCTGGGTCTGCTGGTTGCGGTCGCGGGCGGCGCGCAGCTGGGTCTGCCACGGGTGCGGCGCCTCCGGCTCGGCGGCGGGCGCGCCCGGGGGCACCGGCGGCATCACCCGGGTCCGGTCGCCGGAGGCGGCCGGCGGCGGGGCCATCACCTGCGTGCGGTCCTCGGCGCCCGGGGCGGCGGCGACCACCTGGGTCGCGGCGCCCGGGTCGAACCCGCGGGAGGGCAGCACCTGGGTGGCGTCGGCGGAACCGGCCGGCAGCGGGTTCACCGCGGTCGGCGTGGCGGCGGCCAGCGCCGGGTCGGTCACCAGCAGGTCGCCGACGGCCAGCGCGGCCTCGACCGCGGCGGGCGAGGAGTGCACGCCGATCCCGGCCGCGACCACCCGCAGCGCCTCGGCCAGCGCGACCGAGGTCGGCCGCTCGGCCGGGCTCTTGCGCAGGCAGCGCTCGATCACCGTCCACAGCGGCTCGGGCAGCGAGCGCGGGCGCTCCGGCTCCTGGGCGAGGTGGGCCTGCAGCACCGCGATCGGGCCGTCGCCCTGGAACGGCGGACGGCCGGTGACCAGCTCGTACAGCATGATGCCGGCGCCGTACACGTCGACCGCGGCGGTCTGCGGGCGGCCCTCGGCGGACTCCGGGGCGACGTACGCCGGGGTGCCGACGAACTCGTGGGTGCGGGTGATGCCCGGGGAGTCGGCGAGCCGGGCGATGCCGAAGTCGGTGAGCATCGGGTGCATCTGCTCGGAGCCGTCCGGGCCGGCCGTGGTCGCCAGCAGCACGTTGGCCGGCTTCAGGTCGCGGTGGACGACGCCGTCGGCGTGGCTGACCGCCAGCGCGTCGGCGACCTGCGCCATCAGCAGGGCGCCGGCGATCGGGCTGAGCGGGCCGTTGGAGCGCAGGTAGCGGAAGAGGTCCGGCCCCTCGACGAGGTCCATCACCAGGGCGAGCAGCTCGCCCTCCACCACCAGGTCGCGGACCCGGACGATGTTGGGGTGGGTGAGCCGCAGCAGCACCGAGCGCTCCCGCAGGAAGCGCATCACCACGTCGGGGTCGGTGGCCAGCTCCTCGCGCAGCACCTTGACGGCGACCGCGCGGCCCGGCTCCAGGCCCGGAACGGCGGCGTCGTCGCGGACCCGGCCGCGGAAGACCGTACCGGTGGCCCCTCGCCCGAGGCTCTCCTCGATCAGATACTTGCTGCCGACCGGCCGCACCTGTGACTCCTGTGGTCTCTCGTCCTCGCTGCCCGGAGGTCGGACAGGTGGCCACGATTCCGCGGTTTTCGCAAACTCTAACGGTGCCCGGGCGGCTTGCCGAGGCGAGCGCACCGCGAGCTGCGCGGAAGTCTCGGGGGCGTCCCCTAGGGGACGCCCGGGCTGACGTGCCGTCCGCCCGGCCCGGGCGATGATCGCAAGATCGTCAAATCCGGTACCGTGCCCGGACTGTCGCTCCAGGGTGGCAGGATGGCAGGCACCACACGTGTGCAGAAGGGACCCGGGCGAGATGCAGATCCGGCTCACCGTCCTCCGACCGCGCAGCGGCCCGGCCGGCGCCGGATCGTCCACGGACGTGCTGGTCACGGCACCCTCCGGCACGGCGCTCGGCGCAGTCGCCGGCGCGCTCGCGGGCGCGGCGGGCGTGCGCGGCCCGCGGTCCGCCACGCACGTGCAGCTGTACGCCGGGGCGGAACGGGTGGACGACCAGGCGCTGCTCGGCCGACCGCCGCTGATCGACGGCGCGGTCCTCTCGCTCGGCGAACCGGACCCGGACACCGGGCCCGACGAGCTGCCCGCCGCCGCCGAACTGCGGGTCGTCGGCGGCCCCGACGCGGGCGGCGTGCACCGGCTGCACGGCGAGGAGATCAGCGTCGGCCGCTCCAGCGAGGCCGACGTGCCGCTCGACGACCCGGACGTCTCCCGGCTGCACCTCGCCCTCCACCTCGCCGACGGCACGGTCACCGTCCGCGACCTGGACTCCACCAACGGCACCCTGCTCGACGGCCGCTGGCTGCGCGGCGACTCCTCGGAGCTGCCCGACGGCGGACTGCTGCGGCTCGGCGAGTCGACCCTGCAGATCGCCCGCACGGAGATCGGGGGGAATTCCGGGTCGCGGCCCGCCGTGCCGGACGGCGACGGCCACCTCCAGCTGCCCGACCGGCCCGGCGCCCGCACGGCCGCCGCCGTGCCCCCGCCGCCCTCGCAGCCCCCGCAGGTCCCCGGCGGCCGCACCCGCGGCCTGCTCTCGCTGCGCCGCTCCCGCACCGCGCCCCAGCAGCCCGCCCCCGAGGCCGCCGCCCAGCACGCCGCGGCCCGCGCCCGGCAGGCCGCCGCGCAGCGCGAGCGCTGGCCCGACCCGGCCGCCCTGCTGCTCACCGCGCTCGGCCCCGGCCCGAGGCTGTGGGAGCGCACCCCGACCCACCCCGACGCGCTCGCCGTCCGGCTCGGCACCGCCGACCGGCCGGGCGGTCCCGGCACCGCCCCGGGCACCCTGCTGCCCGCCGTCCCGGTCACCGCCGACCTGCAGACCGCGGGCAGCCTCGGCCTCGCCGGGCCGCGGCCGCGGCTCACCGGGCTCGCCCGCGCCGTGCTCGCCCAGCTCGCCGTGCTGCACCCGCCGAGCGGCCTCGCCCTGGTGGTGGTCGCCGCCGACGAGCAGCGCGCGGCCGACTGGGACTGGACGATGTGGCTGCCCCACCTGCGCCCCGGCCAGGGGCAGGACTGCCGGCTGCTGGTCGGCTTCGGCCCCGAGCAGGCCCGGGCCCGGCTCGCCGAGCTGGCCGCCGCCTCGGGCGGCCCCGAGGCCACCGTCCTGCTCGTCGACGGCGACCCGGGCACCCCGGAGGCCCGCGAGGGCCTCGACCTGCTGCTCCGCCAGGGCCCCGCCGTCGGCGTCTTCACGGTCTGCCTCGCGGAGTCCGAGGAGGAGCTGCCCTCCGGGATCGGCGCCCGCGCCGCGGTGACCGGCGAGGTCGCCACCCGGCTCACCGTCGACCTGCCCACCGGCGGCGCCCGCGAGCGGATCGAGGACGTCGCCCTGGACGCCGTCCCGGCCGCCTGGGCCGAACGGCTCGCCCGCGCCCTCGCCCCGCTGCGGGAGGCCGCCCCGGCCGCCCGCGGACCGCTGCCGGACGCCCTGCGCCTGCTCGACCTGCTCCGGCTGGAGGCCGTCACCCCGGCCAAGCTCTCGGACCGCTGGGCCGGACTGCCGGACGGCGCCGGCGCGGCCACCGCCCTGATCGGCACCGCCCGGGACGGCCTGTGCACCGTCGACCTCGCCGACGCCGAGGCCGCCGACGGCCACGGCGCCGAGGGCGGCCCGCACCTGCTGATCGGCGGCGCGGCCGGCTCCGGCAAGACCGAGCTGCTGCGCACCCTGATCGCCTCGCTGGCCGTCGCCGAACGCCCGGAGCGGCTGGAGATCACCGTGGTGGAGTCCCGCTCCCCCGGCGACCGGGACCAGTCGGCGGGCCTGCGGGCCTGCACCGACCTGCCGCACGTCACCGCCCACCTGGACGCCGCCGCGGACCCGCGGCAGGCCCTGCTCACCGCCGAGGCCCTGCTGGACGAGCTGGCGCGCCGTGAGACCCTGCTCGGAGGGCGGGACTTCACCGCCTGGCACACCGCCCGGATACTCCGCAAGGCACCCGCCCTGGTGACCGCCGGAGGTCCGACCGCGGCCGCGGCCGCGGCGGCCCGGGTCGTCGAGCAGCGCACCGCACCGGACGCGGCCGCCGCCCCGCAGGTGCCCGCCCGGATGGTCGTGGTGGTCGACGACCTGGACGCGCTGTACGCGCCGACCTCGCCGGCCGGCCGGCCGCTCTCCCGGGCCCTGGCCGCGGTCGCCGAGCGCGGCGGCCGGCTCGGCGTGCACCTGGTCGCCGCCACCGGCGCGCCGGAGCGGACGGCGGGCACCGAGATCGACGAGGCCGCCCAGGTGCGGATCGCGCTGCGCACCGACCACCCGGCCGAGTCCGACCAGCTGATCCACCTGCCGGACGCCGCGGCGCTGCCGGAGGAGACGCCGGGCCGCGGCTACCTGCGGCGCCCGGACGGCGGGGTGACGGCCTTCCAGACCGCGCGGGTCAGCGGCCGGATCCCGCGGACGTCCACGCTGCGGCCGACGGTCGTGGCGGTGGACCTGATGCAGCTCGGCCTGCCGCCGACCCGCCGCCCCGTCCGCGAACTCGGCAACGGCCCGACCGACCTCGCCCTGCTCGCCAGCGCCCTCCAGCGCGCCGCCGCCCAGGGCTGAGCGCCAGCCGGGACGGCGTGCCACCGCGGCCCTGAAGGTCCGGGGCCGGGCGGCCACCGGAACGCCGCGGGGGCGGACCGTCCGGTTCGGACGGTCCGCCCCCGCGGGAGCTGCCGGGTCAGCGGCCGGTGCGCAGCAGGGTGCGGATGACCCGCATCGCGACCGAGAGGCTGGACAGCTCGTAGTTGTCCGAACCCCTTATGTCGTCGAGGGTGGTCTTCGCGCGGCTGAGCAGGGTGCCGTTGAGGTCCGCCCAGGCCTTGTAGCGGTCCTCCGGCGAGGAGCCGGCGGGGCCGCAGGCCAGCACGTCCGCGGTGAGCGCGGAGTGCGCCGCGAAGAGGTCCTCGCGGATGGCGGCACGGGCCATCGAGGACCAGCGGTCGGTCCGCGGGAGCTCGATGATGCGGTCCAGCAGGTGGGTGATCTGCAGGCGGTCGGCGAGGTCGTAGTAGAGCTCGGCGACCTCCATCACGTCGGAGTCGGAGCGGTCCGCGACGCCGACGATGTCGAGCGTCGGGAAGGCCGAGGAGAGTCCGGCGATCCGGTTGGCCAGTTCGTCCGGCACGCCGGCGGCGGCGAGCTCCTCGTAGACCGCCTCGAACCAGCCGAGGTCCTCGCCGCGGAGCGGCTTGGGCAGGCTCTCCCAGACCTGGTTGACCCGGTCGTGGAAGAACTCGATGGTGCCGGCGATGTCCAGCGGCTGGCGCCGGTTGTTGAGCATCCAGCGGGTGGCGCGCTCGACGAGCCGGCGGACGTGCAGGCGCATCTTGATCTGCACCCGGGCCGCGACCTTGTTGTCCAGGCCCTCGATCTGGTCCCAGAGCTGCTCCAGGCCGAAGACGGCGCGGGCGGCCGCGTGGGTCCGGGCGATCTCCTCCATCGTCGCGCCGGTCTCCTCGCGGAGCCGGAAGGCGAAGGTGCAGCCGCCGCGGTTGATCGTGTCGTTGACGATCAGGGTGGTGATGATCTCCCGGCGCAGCGGGTGGTTGTCGATCGCGTCGGCGAACCGGGCCCGCAGCGCGCTGGGGAAGTACAGGTGCAGCGCGTCGCGGAAGTACGGGTCGTCGGGCAGGTCGGTGGCGAGCAGCTCGTCGGCCAGCGTGATCTTGGTGTAGGCGAGCAGGACGGACAGCTCGGGCTGGGAGAGCCCGCGGCCGGCCTGCTGGCGCTCGCGGATCTGCTTCTCGACGGGCAGGAACTCCAGGGCCCGGTCGAGCTGCCCGTCGGCCTCCAGCCGGTTGATCATGCGGGCGTGCACGTTGACCATGCTGGCGGCCTGGGCCACGGCGTTGGCGAGCACCACGTTCTGCGCGTAGTTGTTGCGCAGCACCAGGCGGCCGACCTCGTCGGTCATCTCGGCGAGCAGCGCGTTGCGCTGCTTGACCGTCATGTCGCCGTCGGCGACGACCTGGTTGAGCAGGATCTTGATGTTCACCTCGTGGTCCGAGGTGTCGACGCCGGCCGAGTTGTCGATGGCGTCGGTGTTGATCCAGCCGCCGGTGCCCTCGGGGCCGCCGCTCGCGGCGAACTCGATGCGGCCGAGCTGGGTGCAACCGAGGTTGCCGCCCTCGCCGATGACCCGGGCGCGGACCTGGTTGCCGTTGACCCGGATCGCGTCGTTGGCCTTGTCGCCGACCTCGGCGTTGGTCTCGGTGGAGGCCTTGACGTAGGTGCCGATGCCGCCGTTCCAGAACAGGTCGACGGGCGCCTGCAGGATCGCCTTCATCAGCTCGGCCGGCGTGATCTTGGCCGCCTGCACGCCGAGCCGCTCGCGGACCTGCGGGGAGAGCTGGATGGCCTTCGCGGTGCGCGGGAAGACGCCGCCGCCGGCGGAGATCAGCGACTTGTCGTAGTCGTCCCAGGAGCTGCGGGGCAGGTCGAACAGCCGGCGGCGCTCGGCGTAGGAGACCGCGGCGTCCGGGTTCGGGTCGAGGAAGATGTGCCGGTGGTCGAAGGCGGCGACCAGTCGGATGTGCTCGCTGAGCAGCATGCCGTTGCCGAAGACGTCGCCGGACATGTCGCCGATGCCGACGACGGAGAAGTCCTCGGTCTGGGTGTCGACGCCGATCTCGCGGAAGTTCCGCTTGACGGACTCCCAGGCGCCGCGGGCGGTGATGCCCATGCCCTTGTGGTCGTAGCCGGCCGAGCCGCCGGAGGCGAAGGCGTCACCCAGCCAGAAGCCGTACGACTCGGCGACGCCGTTGGCGATGTCCGAGAAGGTCGCGGTGCCCTTGTCCGCGGCGACGACCAGGTAGGTGTCGTCCTCGTCGTGGCGGACGACGTCGACCGGGTGGACGACCTCGCCGCCCCTGAGGTTGTCGGTGATGTCGAGCAGCGCCGAGATGAAGGTCTTGTACGAGGCGATGCCCTCGGCCAGCCAGGCGTCGCGGTCCACCGACGGGTCCGGCAGCTGCTTGGCGACGAAGCCGCCCTTGGCGCCGACCGGCACGATGACGGTGTTCTTGACCATCTGGGCCTTGACCAGGCCGAGGATCTCGGTGCGGAAGTCCTCGCGGCGGTCGGACCAGCGCAGGCCGCCTCGGGCGACCTTGCCGAAGCGCAGGTGGACGCCCTCGACGCGCGGGGAGTACACCCAGATCTCGAAGGCCGGGCGGGGCGCCGGCAGGTCCGGGATCGCCTTCGGGTCGAACTTCATCGACACGTAGGAGTGCCAGTCGCCGTCGTCGGCGTGCTGGAAGAAGTTCGTCCGCAGGGTGGCCTTGATGAGGTGCAGGAAGGAGCGCAGGATGCGGTCCTCGTCGAGCGAGACGACCTCGTCGAGCGCGCCGTCGAGCTCCTCCATGAGGCCCTCGGTGAGCTCGTCGGCGCCCAGCCGGTGGCTGGGGCTGAGCCGGGCCTCGAAGAGGTTCACCAGCAGGCGGGTGGTGTGCGCGTTGTTGCGGAGCGCGTCCTCCATGTAGTCCTGGGAGAAGGTGCTCCCGGCCTGGCGGAGGTACTTGGCGTAGGCGCGCAGCATCATGGCCTGGCGCCACGTCAGGCCGGCGGTGAGGACGAGGCCGTTGAAGCCGTCGTTCTCGGCGCGTCCCGTCCAGGTGGCCGAGAATGCCTCCTGGACGCGCTCGCGGGCCTCGTCGGTCAGCTCGGTGGCCTCGCGCAGCCGCAGGCCGAAGTCGTACACCCACGCGGTGGTGCCGTCGGAGCGGCGCAGCGCGTACGGGTGCTCGTCGAGGACCTCGACGCCCAGGCGCTGCAGCACGGGCAGGACCTCGGTGAGCGAGATCGGGCCGCCGACCCGGTAGATCTTGAAGCGGCGCTCGTCGTCGCCGGCGCCGACCGGCTGGTACAGGTTGAGCCGGAAGTCGCCCTCGCCGTGCAGCGCCTCGATCTGCTTGAGGTCGGCGACGGCGGTGCGCGCGGTGAAGTCGGCGCGGTAGCCGTCGGGGAAGGCGTTGGCGTACTTGTGGGCGAGCTCGGCGGCGCGCTCCTCGCCCAGCTCGATGTGGAGCTGGTCGTTGAAGCCGTCCATCCAGAAGCGGGCGGCCTCGGCGAGCTTGGCCTCGATCCGCTCGACCTCGGCGTCGGTGAGCTGCGGCAGCTCGGCGCCGGGGGCGACCCGGACGACGAAGTGCAGGCGGGTGAGGACCGACTCGGTGGCGTACACCGTGTAGTCGATCGCGTCGCCGCTGAGCTCCTCCTTGAGGATCTCGGTCAGGCGCAGCCGGATGCGGGTGGTGTAGCGGTCGCGCGGCAGGTAGACCAGCGCGGAGAAGTAGCGCCCGTACTCGTCCTGGCGGAGGAACAGCCGCAGCCGGCGGCGCTCCTGCAGGTAGAGGACGTTGGTGGCGATGGCCTGGAGCTCCGCCGCCGGGGTCTGGAACATCTCGTCCCGGGGGAAGGTCTCCAGGATCTGCAGCAGGTCGCGGCCGTCGTGGCTGTCGCCGGAGAAGCCCGAGGTGGTGATGACCTCCTGGACCTTGCGGCGGACGACCGGGATGCGGGTGACCGACTCGGTGTACGCGGCGGAGGAGAACAGGCCGAGGAAGCGGCGCTCGCCGACGACCTCGCCGTTGGCGTCGAACCGCTTGACGCCGACGTAGTCGAGGTAGGCGGGGCGGTGCACGGTGGCGCGGCTGTTGGCCTTGGTGAGCACGAGGAGCTTCTTCTCGTGCGCCTTGGCGCGGACGGGGGCGGAGAGCCGGCCGAAGGCCTCGCTGACCGGGTGGTGGTCGCTGTCGTGGCTCAGCGGGTCGGCGCGCAGGATGCCGAGGCCGGTGCCGGCGACGGCCTTGAGGACCTCTTCGCCCTCGTGCTCGACGAGGTCGTACTCGCGGTAGCCGAGGAAGGTGAAGTGGTCGTCGGCCAGCCAGCGCATGAGCTCCCAGGCCTCGCCGACCTCCTGCTCGGGCAGGTGGGCCGGGGGCTGCTCGGCGAGCTCGTCGGCGAGGCGCAGCGCGGAGTCGCGCATCTTGGACCAGTCCTCGACGACCTCGCGGACGTCGCCGAGGATGCGGCGCAGGTTGGTCTCGATGGAGCGGAGGTCGGCGCGGTCGGTCTCGCGGTCGATCTCGATGTGCATCCAGGACTCGACGACGGCGTCGGCGGGCCACTCGGTGCCGGCGGCCTGGCTGCGCGAGCAGGCGTCGATGTCGAGGATCTCCAGCAGCTTGCCGGTGATGTCGCGGCGGACGGCGAGCTGGGGGTGGACGACGAGGTGGATGCCGCGGTCGAGGCGGGTCAGCTCGTTGGTGACCGAGTCCACGAGGAAGGGCATGTCGTCGGTGACGACCTCGACCACGGTGTGGCCGCAGCTCCAGCCGTTCTCCTCGACGGTCGGGGTGTGCACCCGGACCTCCGCCGTCCCCTGCGGGCGCTTGAGGCCCAGCCGGTAGTGGGAGGCGGCCGCGCCGTAGACGTCGACCGGGTCGCGGTCGACCAGGTCCTCGGGCGCGGTGTGGAGGTAGTAGTGGTGCAGGTACGCGGCCAGAGCACCGTTGCTCAGACCCTCCCCTGGCGCCGCTCCCCCCACCTGGCTGTTCTCAGCGGCTGCTGCTGCCTTGGTGAGCAGTTCGGCCTTGGCTGCGTCCAGCTTGGTCTGCATGACTGTTTGGCTCCTGTCGCGCGCCGTTGCGTGACTCGGTGATGGCTGGGTGTGCACCGCCGGGTCTGTCCGCAATGCTCCCGCATCCCGGGGGCGAAAACCGCTCGTGCCACGCATGAGAAGCCCTGCACCTGGGTACGACAGCTCGTTTGGCCAGCGGGGGAAGGCCCGGCGACGCCAGTCAGCCTAACCTGATGAAACGAAGGTGTCAGGGGACACGGAGGAGCAATCCTGCAGGATGCCGACGCCCTACTGGACACCTTGTCCAAACCGGCGGGTCACTTCATGTCAGCCCCTGTCAGCTGTTTCCGTCCCGTCACCCCGGGTGCGTCCGGCTGTCACCGGCGGGCGCCCCGAAGGCCTCCTCGACCGCGCGGACCGACGTCCATCGGAGCAGGTCGGCGGTGGCGCCGACGCGGTCGCCGGTGCCGCCCGGCCCGCCGTTGACGCGGAGGCCGGCGGCGGCGAACCGCAGCCGGTCGACGGCCTGCGCGGTCGCGTACCGGTCCCGGGCGAGCACCGAGCCGGTCGGTGCCTGCGGGGCGTCGGTGCACACCCGGTGCAAGGCGGCTTCCCAGTCCGCGTCCTCGTACACCCGGACGGCCAGGACCGGGCCGGGGCAGTCCGTCCGGAAGACCTCGCCGCGGCCGTCGGCGCAGTCCAGCACGGTCGGGCGGACGAACCAGCCGATGGCGTCGTCGTACTGGCCGCCGGCCGCGAGCTCCGTACCCGGGTCGCGTCCGGCCCGTTCGATCGCGGCGCGGGTCCGCTCGTAGGCCGGTCCGTCGATCAGCGCGCCCATGGCGGTGCCGAGGTCGGTGACGTCGCCGACGGCCAGCGCGTCGACCTCGGCGAGCAGGTCGGCGCGGATCCGCCGCCAGAGGGTGCGCGGCAGGTGGGCGCGGCCGAGCGCGGAGCGGCCCTGCCCCTGGTGGGCGAAGGCGCCGTGGACCAGCGCGGTGCGCAGCAGGTCCGGGTCGGCCGACGGGTGGGCGAGCAGGAAGCCCTTGCCGCCGGTCTCGCCGGTGATCCTCGGCCGGTTGCGGTAGCGGTCGAGGTGCGCGGCGATCTCCGTCCACAGGCCGTGGAAGGCCGCGGCGGCGCCGGTGAAGTGCAGTCCGGCGAGGGCGGGGCTGGCGAGGGCGACCTGCGAGGCCGCCCGGCCGTCGCCGGTGACCAGGTTGACCACGCCGGGCGGCAGTCCGGCCGCCTCCAGCAGCCGCATGAGGTGGTGGGCGGCGAAGGTCTGGGCGGGCGCGGGCTTCCAGACCACGGTGTTGCCCATCAGTGCGGGGGCGGTGGCCGCGTACCCGGCGGCGGCCGTGGAGTCGAACCGGGTGAGCACGTAGGCGAAGCCGTCCAGCGGCCGGTGGTCGGCGCGCCGCCACGTCCCGGGCGGCGAGGCGGGCTGTTCGGCGAGGATCCGCCGGGCGGTGTGCACCCCGGACCGCCAGAGGTCGGCGAGGGCGCAGACGGCGTCGAGTTCGGCCTGCAGGGCGGTCTTGGACTGGCCGAGCACGGTGGCCGCGGCGAGGGTCTCCCGCCAGGGGCCGGCCAGCAGGTCGGCGGCGCGCAGGAGGACGGCGGCCCGCTCGTCGAAGGGCAGGGCCCGCCAGTCCGGGGCCGCGGCGAGCGCGGCGTCCACGGCGAGCCGGGCGTCCTCGTGGGTGGCGCTGCCGAGCACGCCGAGCCGGGCGGCGCGGTGGTGCGGCTGGACGACGTCGATCCGCTCGCCGCCGCCGAACCGCTGCTCGCCGGCGATCGTCATCGGCAGCGGCACGGGTTCGGCGGCGAGCTCGTCCAGCCGGCGTTCCAGTCGCTCCCGCTCGGCGCTGCCGGGGGCGTGGCCGCGCGCCGGCTCGCCGAGGGGGACGGGGACCCGGGTGACGGCGTCCAGGGGCATGCGGGGCTCCGCTCGTTCCGGTGACGGCTGCCCCACCAGGTTGACCGCCGCCGCCCGGATCCGGGCCCGCCGACACGCCTGCCCCGGCCGCACCCGCCGGGCCGGGCCGGCCGGGTCGGCGGGTCAGCCGGTCAGTTCCTCGGCCACCGCGACGGCCTCGGCGAGGGAGTCCACCACCGGCACGCCGACGACCTCCAGCTTCTCCCGGGTGTGCGAGCCGCCGGTGTACAGCACGGCGTGGATCCCCGATTCCAGGGCGGCCTGCGCGTCGTCCACGGCGTCGCCGATCAGCACCGTGCGGGCGGGCTCCAGGCCCGGGCCGAGCGCCGTGAGGTGGGCGGTCAGGAAGCCGGCCTTGCGGCCGCCGGAGGCGCCGGTGCGGCCGTCCACCCGCAGGAACCGGTCCGTCAGCCCGAAGGCGTCCACCACGGGCACCAGCCGCTCGTGCTCGTACATCGACAGCAGCGACTGGCTGCGGCCGGGCCGGGCCAGCCAGCCGTTCAGCAGGTCCGGGACGCCCGTGGCGAGGCCGCAGTCCGGGCTGAGTTCGCGGTAGCGGTCGTGGAACGCGTCGTCCAGCGCCTCCCACTCGGCCTGGCTGGGCACCCGGCCGAGCAGCCGCTGGTAGAAGCGCGGGATCGGGATCTCGTAGAGCTCGCGGTACTCCTGCAGGGTGAGCGGGTCCAGCCCGACGGTCGCGAAGGCGGCGTTGCTGGCGCCCAGCACGGCCTCCATGTCGTGGAAGAGCGTGCCGTTCCAGTCCCAGACGATGTGCGTGCGCATCCCAGGAACGCTACCTGCCGACGCCGACGGTCAGGCCAGCAGGCCCGGGATCTCCTGGGTGGCGAACCAGAGCAGCTCGTGGTCCTCGGCGCCGTCGACGGTGAACTGGGCGTCCTCGTCGCCCTTGTCGGCCGCCTCGATCGCGCCGGCCGCGGCCGCCACGTCGGCGACCACGTCCGCGTCGGCGACGTCCGCGTGCACCGCGGCGGCCTTGGCCAGCGGCACCGGGCCGTGCAGCACCACCCGGCCGAGCGAGGCCTGGTCCTGGTACTCGTCGCCGGCGAACGCGCCGACCGCGGAGTCCGCGACCTCCACCGCGACGACGACCCGCCGGCGCGGCGCCGCCGGGTCGGCCGCCAGCAGCCGCACGGAGGCGTGCGCGGCACGGTTCAGCGCCGCGTACTCCAGCTCCTCGATGTCGTCGCTGACGTACCACTCGCGCAGCGCGGTGGTGACGGCGTAGGCCGCGACCTGCTCCAGGACGCCGCCGGGGTACGCGGCCGCCAGGCCGGTCAACGTGGTGGGCACGTACACGCGCATCGCTGGCACTCCGCTCCTGGGTGGTGTCCTGGGTCGTGCGGACCGTCGGGCCGCGACCGCCGCGCCCCCAAGGATACGGGCCCGGTGATCACCGCACGGCCCGGACGGCGGAGACCGTGCGCACCGGTGGGTCAGCGCGGCGCGCCGAGCGCCCCCAGGGTGGTGCGCAGCGCCGAGTCCAGCACCTCGGGCCGGCGGGCCGGGTCCATCATGTTGGGGCCCATCACGGCCAGATCGGCCAGGGTCGGGGCGAGCAGCTGCACCCGGGTGCCGGAGGAGCGCAGCAGTCGCGCCTCGCGCATCATCTGCCGGGTGACGGTGCGTCGGTAGCGGCTGACCAGCTGGGCGAGCATGCCGCGCGGCCGGTCCCGGGCCCGCCACTCGCGCAGTGCGGCGACCGCGCCCCGGCCGGGCTCGGCGCGCCCCTCCGGGTGCAGCCGCAGGGCCATCGGCGCGAGCACGTAGATCTCGTCCAGGCCGCGTCCGACCATCAGGTCCGCGTTGGTCGCCGACCAGCAGCCGCCGTCGACGTAGGGGCCGCCGGCCACCTCGACCGGCGCGAACCAGCCGGGGATCGCGCAGGACGCCATCACCGCGTCGGCCATCGGTGCGGGCGGCGCCCCGGCGTCGCCGAAGACCACCCGGCGGCCGCTGCGGTAGTCCACCGCGACCACCCGCAGCGGGGAGCCGTCCGGCCAGCCGTCCCCGCCGGGCAGCGCGCGCACCAGCTCGCCGACCGGTGCCACCGAGCCGCGCCCGGGCGGGACGACGGCGGAGACCATGGTGAGGAAGGGGTACTCGCGCGGGTGCCGGACGGCGTCCCGGAGCAGGCCGGGCGAGCCGATGCCGGGTGCGGGCCGCGGCGGCAGCGCGCCGCCGGCCGCCGTGTCGTAGTCGAACGCGACGCCGGCCAGCGGGCCGGTGGTGATCGGCAGCCCGTGCTGGTGGTCGCGGAGCTCGCCCGGCCGGACGCCGGCCGCGAGCAGGGCGCCGAGGATGGCCCCGGCCGAGGTTCCGAGGACGACGTCCGCCGAGCCGGGCCGCCAGCCGGTGGCCTCCTCGACCGCGCACAGCGCCCCGACCGTCCAGGCGGCGCCGAGCATGCCGCCGCCGCCGAGCACCAGCCCGCGCCGGGGCCCGCCCGCCCGCTGCGCCGCGGCCGGTCCGCCGCCGGTGGTCACCTCGGTCGCCATGCCGCCTCCCTGGGCTCGTCCGCCTGCCGATCCTCCGCCCTACCGGCCGGTAGGTCCGGCCGCCCGGCCGCCGTGCACCGAGGTTTTCACCTGCCCCGGCCGTACTCCTTCGTGCACCTCCGGGCCTTCCCGCACGTCAACCGGCCGCACGCCGGACCGCTCCGACCGGCCCGGCAGCACGGGCCGCCTCACCCGGATAGGTGACATCGCGGCGGTCCCCCGGCCGCCGGCGGCGGGTCCTTCAGCGGCGCCGCGGACGGTCGATAGCAACAGCAGCAGACCCCGCCGGAACCAGACCGACAGGAGGCCGGCCGATGGCCGAGCACCGCGCCACCGCCCCCGTCCACGCCGCACGGCACGCCGCGGACCCTGCGGCGCTTCCCCTGGTCCGGCCGCTGGTGCACGGGCCGGGACGGGTACAGCCGCGCCGGCCCGTCCGCCACCCGCACCCGGGCCGGCACGCGGCCGCCGGGCACGCCGGCACCCCGGACGCCGCCGCCCCGCGCCCGGGTGCCGGGGAACCGCGCCCGCCGCGCCGTCCGCGGTCGCAGTGCGCCCCCTCCCGGGGTGCCGGGCAGGGCGATCTGGCGGTCCGCTTCGCGCACCGGCTGGTCGAGGTGCTGACCGGGGTCCGCCCGGTGGGCCAGCTGCAGCGGCACACCACGCTGCAGGGCTACCAGCAGCTCGCCGTGCTCGTCCGGACGGGACCGCTGCGCCCGCGCGGGCGCGCCCCGCAGCCCCGGCTGGGCCGGGTGCACGACTCGGCGCCCGCACCGGACGCCCTGGAGGTCTGCGTCCGGGTGGAATTCGGGCCGCGCCACCACATGGTGGCCTTCCGGCTGGAGCGGCACCGGCGGACCGAGCAGTGGCAGTGCGCGGCGGTGGAGGCCCGCTGAGCGCGGCCGCCCCGGGAACGCCGCAGGGCGCCGCACCCCGACTCGGGGTGCGGCGCCCTGCGGGCGGTCTCGCTGCGGGTCAGCCCTTGCGGCGCCGGCCGCGGCCGGCGGCCTTGGCGGCGCGGCGGCGCTCGGCGCGGGTCATCCCGTCGCCCTCGTCGGCACCGGCGTCGTCGAAGTCGCCCTCGATGACGGTCTCGTCGCCGTCGACGGTCGGCGCGGTGTAGTGCAGCCGCTGGCGGGTCGGGGCCTCCAGGCCCTTGGCCTTGATCTCCGGGCGGGCGTCGGTCTTCTCCAGGACGACGGCGTCCTCGGCGACCGGGACCTCCTCGACCTGCTGCTCGACCTGGACCTCCAGGTTGAACAGGTAGCCGACGGACTCCTCCTTGATGCCCTCCATCATGGCGGAGAACATGTCGTAGCCCTCGCGCTGGTACTCGACCAGCGGATCGCGCTGGGCGTAGGCGCGCAGCGCGATGCCCTCCTGAAGGTAGTCCATCTCGTAGAGGTGCTCGCGCCAGCGGCGGTCCAGCACGGACAGCACCACGCGGCGCTCCAGCTCGCGCATGATCTGCTCGCCGAGCTGGTCCTCGCGGCGGCCGTAGGCGGCCTGGATGTCCTCCTGGATCGACTGGGTGAGGAACTCGGGGGTCAGCCCGGCGGTGCCGCCGGCCTCCTCCTCCAGCTCCTCCAGGTCGAGGCCGACCGGGTACAGCTGCTTGAGGGCCGTCCAGAGCTTCTCGAGGTCCCAGTCGTCCTCGAAGCCCTCGCCGGTGGCGGCGGTGACGTACGCCTCCACGGTGTCGTCCATGAAGTGGCCGACCTGCTCCTGCAGGTCCTCGCCCTCCAGGACGCGGCGGCGCTCGCCGTAGATGACCTCGCGCTGGCGGTTGAGGACCTCGTCGTACTTGAGGACGTTCTTGCGGATCTCGAAGTTCTGCTGCTCGACCTGGGTCTGCGCGGAGGCGATGGCGCGGGTGACCATCTTCGACTCGATCGGCACGTCCTCCGGCACGTTCGCCATCGACAGGACGCGCTCGACCATGCCGGCCTTGAACAGGCGCATCAGGTCGTCGCCGAGCGACAGGTAGAAGCGGGACTCGCCCGGGTCGCCCTGGCGGCCGGAGCGGCCGCGCAGCTGGTTGTCGATCCGGCGGGACTCGTGGCGCTCGGTGCCCAGCACGTACAGGCCGCCGAGCTCCTGGACCTCCTCCTGCTCGGCCTTGACGGCCTCCTTGGCCTTGTCCAGGGCGCTCGGGAAGGCGGCCTCGTACTCCTCCGGGGTGTCCTCCGGGGTGATGCCGCGCTGGGCGAGCTCGGCGGCGGCCAGGTGCTCGGCGTTGCCGCCGAGCATGATGTCGGTGCCGCGGCCGGCCATGTTGGTGGCGACGGTGACGGCACCCTTGCGGCCGGCCTGCGCGACGATCTGCGCCTCGCGCTCGTGGTGCTTGGCGTTCAGCACCTCGTGCGGGATGCCGCGCTTGCGCAGCTCCTGGGAGAGGTACTCGGACTTCTCGACCGAGACGGTGCCGACCAGGACGGGCTGGCCCTTCTCGTGCTTCTCGGCGATGTCCTCGACCACCGCGGCGAACTTCGCCGGCTCCGACTTGTAGATCAGGTCGGGCTGGTCGATGCGGCGCGGCGTCTTGTTGGTGGGGATCGGCACCACGCCGAGCTTGTAGATCTGGTGGAACTCGGCGGCCTCGGTGGTGCCGGTACCGGTCATGCCGGAGAGCTTGTCGTAGAGGCGGAAGAAGTTCTGCAGGGTGATGGTGGCCAGCGTCTGGTTCTCGTTCTGGACCTCCACCCCCTCCTTGGCCTCGATCGCCTGGTGCATGCCCTCGTTGTAGCGGCGGCCGGCCAGGATGCGGCCGGTGTGCTCGTCGACGATCATGACCTCGCCGTTGATGACGACGTAGTCCTTGTCGACCTTGTAGAGCTCCTTGGCCTTGATGGCGTTGTTGAGGAAGCCGACCAGCGGGGTGTTCACCGACTCGTAGAGGTTGTCGATGCCGAGGTAGTCCTCGACCCGGCCGACGCCCTCCTCCAGGATGCCGACGGTGCGCTTCTTCTCGTCGACCTCGTAGTCGCGCTCGCGCTTGAGGCGCTGCACCAGCTTGGCGAAGTCGTTGTACCACTTGGTGGCCTGGTCGGCCGGACCGGAGATGATCAGCGGGGTGCGGGCCTCGTCGATCAGGATCGAGTCGACCTCGTCGACGATCGCGAAGTTGTGGCCGCGCTGGACGAGCTCGTCCTGCGCCCAGGCCATGTTGTCGCGGAGGTAGTCGAAGCCGAACTCGTTGTTGGTGCCGTACGTGATGTCCATCCCGTACTGGCGCTTGCGCTCGGCCGGCGACATGTTCGCCAGGATCACGCCGACCTCGAGGCCGAGGAAGCGGTGCACCCGGCCCATCCACTCCGAGTCGCGCTCGGCGAGGTAGTCGTTGACGGTGATCAGGTGGACGCCCTTGCCGGTGAGCGCGTTGAGGTACGCGGGCAGGGTGCCGACGAGGGTCTTGCCCTCGCCGGTGCGCATCTCGGCGACGTAGCCGAAGTGCAGCGCGGCGCCGCCCATGATCTGCACGTCGTAGTGGCGCTGGCCGAGCACGCGCTTGGCCGCCTCGCGGACGGTCGCGAAGGCCTCGGGCATGATGTCGTCCAGGCTCTCGCCCTCGGCGATGCGGGCCTTGTACTCGTCGGTCAGCGCGCGCAGCTCGTCGTCGGTGAGGTTGACGAAGTCCTCTTCGATCGAGTTGACCTGGGCGGCAATCCGCTGCAGCTTGCGAAGGATCTTGCCTTCGCCTGCGCGCAGGATCTTGTCGAAGACGGACACGTGAGCGGGCTCCTTGCCTGGATCGGCTCTGGACGACAGTCGGCGAGACCTACCCCACCGTACGGGTCATCGTATGCGAGGAGGACAAGCCGCCGGGAGGTCCGTCAGCACGGTATTCCTGTGTCACCCCCAGGGGCAAAGCGCTGTGAAGCACCGGGCCCGGGGCAAATCGGTCACCGCGCCTCCTCACCACGACAACCTCCGGCGGGCCCGGCGGGTTCCCGGCGCCCCGTCCGGTTGTCGGTGGCAGGGCCTACGCTGCCCGGCATGACCGTTGTGCTCTCCGCCGACCAGGCCCGCCGGATCGCCCTTCGCGCCCAGGGGCTGCTGGGCGCCCCGGACCGCCGCGCCGGGGTGCGCGGGGTGCTGCGGCACCTGGGCGCCGTCCAGCTGGACACCATCTCGGTGCTGGCCAGGTCGCACGAGCTGGTCCCCTACGCCCGGCTCGGCGCGGTGGGGCGCCCCGCGGTGGAGGGCGCCTACTGGGGCTCGGAGACGACCTTCGAGTACTGGTCCCACGCGGCCTGCATCCTGCCGATGGAGGAGTGGCCGCTGTTCGCCTTCCGCCGCCGCGCCTACCGGGCGCGCGGCAACCTCTGGGGTCACCCGGTCTCCCCGGAGACGTACCGGTCGGTGCTGGACCGGCTGCGCGCCGAGGGGCCGCTGACCTCGACGGGCCTGGGCGGCGCGAAGCGCACCGCGGAGTGGTGGGACTGGTCCGACACCAAGATCGCGGTGGAGCGGGCGCTCGCCTTCGGCGACGTGGTGTGCACCGAGCGGCGCGGCTGGAAGCGGGTCTACGAGGCGGCCGAGCGGGCCGTCCCGGCGGAGCTGTTCGAGACGGACCTCTCCGACGAGGAGTGCCTGCGGCGGCTGGTCGCGCAGGCGGGCGCCGCGCTCGGGGTGGCCACCCGGGCGGACCTGATGGACCACCACCGCCTCAAGGGCGCCCAGGTCGACGCGGTGCTGGAGGCGTCCGGGCTGGTGCCGGTGCAGGTCGAGGGCTGGCCGGCGGCGGCCTGGGCCGATCCGGCGGCGCTGGCCTCCGAGCCGCGCGGGCGGCACCGCACCACGCTGCTGTCGCCGTTCGACTCGCTGATCTGGGACCGCGCCCGCACCGAGCGGATCTTCGGCATGTCGCACCGGCTGGAGGCGTACACGCCCAAGCACAAGCGGGTGCACGGCTACTTCGCGATGCCGCTGCTCGCCGGCGGCCGGCTGGTCGGCCGGGTGGACCCGGCGCGCGAGGGCCGCACCCTGGTGGCCCGTCAGGTCTCCCTGGCGGGGCCCGCGTACGTGGCGCCGCTCGCCGAGGCGCTGCGCGAGGCGGCGTCCTGGGTGAGCTGCGACAGCGTCCGGGTGGAGCTGCTGGCGGACGAGCGGATGCGCCCGGCCCTGGAGGCGCTGCTGTGAGGCCGGCGGCCGGCGGTCAGCCTATTTCGAGGATCTTCTCGCGCATCGCGTAGACCACGGCCTCCATCCGGGAGTGCAGCTGCAGCTTCTCCAGGATGTTGCGGACGTGGTTCTTCACGGTGTTCTCGCTGATGAAGAGCTCCTTGGCGATCTCCCGGTTGTTCATCCCGGTCGCCACCAGCTTGAGCACCTCCAGCTCCCGGTCGGTGAGCCGCGGGGCGGGCACCAACTCCCGGTCGTCGGAACGGCGTTGGATCATCGACTTGAACTCGGTGAGCAGCTTGGCCGCCATCGAGGGGCTGATCTGCGACTGGCCGTCGGCGACCGCGCGGATCGCGGTGGCCACCTCGTCGGTGGAGATCTCCTTGAGCAGGTAGCCGGTGGCGCCCGCCTTGATCGCCTCGTAGAGGTCGGCCTCCTCGTCGCTGATCGTCAGCATGATGATCTTGGCGCTGGGCACCACGTCCTTGATCGCGGTGCAGGCCTCGATGCCGCTGCGGCGGGGCATCCGGACGTCCATCAGGATGATGTCCGGCAGCAGGTCGGCGGCCTTGAGCACGGCCTCCGCGCCGTCCCCCGCCTCGCCGATGACCCGGATGTCCTCCTCCTCGGCCAGCACGATCTCCAGGCCGCGGCGGAACAGCGCGTGGTCGTCGACCACCAGCACCCGGATCGGTTCGGCGCGGTGGCCTCCGTAGCCCGGCGGGCCGTCGGCCCCGCCGTCCGCGCCCGGACCGTGTGCACCACGGCCGATGGGCTCGCCCATCCGCTCCTCCCCCCGGTCGCCGGTCGATGTCGGCTCCATCATTCCATGACCGCAGGGGCGTTGATCACCCTCCGACACCGGACCGCCCAGCTGGGTGACCCCGGCGGCGCGGGCCGCCGGGGTCACCGGTCGATCGATCTGTCGTACGGCCGACGGGACGGGATCAGTCCTCGTCGAGCGCGTTGATCGCGCCGCCGGCGCCACCGCCGATCGCCGTCGCGTCCTCCTTCAGGTGGATGACGCCGTAGTGGTAGCCGTGCCGGCGGTACACCACGCTCGGCAGGCCGCTGTCCTTCTCCACGAACAGGAAGAAGTCGTGGCCGACGAGTTCCATCTCGTACAGCGCCTGGTCCAGCGACATCGGTGCTGCAGGGTGCGTCTTCTCGCGGACGACGAGCGGTCCGTCGCCCTCCACCTCCAGCGATCCCATCATGGTCTTGCGGGCCGACCCGTTGACCGGGCCCTCGGTCTGCTCCGTCGCGGGCAGGTTGGCCAGCGCGGCCGTCGCGGCGGCGACGCTGACGGGGGTGCGGCCGTTGCCGCCCTTGTGCACCCGGCGACGGTCCGCGGACTTGCGCAGCTGCGCGTCGAGCTTCGCCGAAGCCAGGTCGAGCGCCGCGTACGGGTCGCTCGCGGCGGCCTCGGCCCGGATCACCGGCCCCCGGGTACGGAGAGTGATCTCCACCCGCTCGGACCGGTCCGCCTGACGCGGGTTGTGCTCCTTGGACACCTCGACGTCGAGGCTGATCACCTTGCCGTCGAACTTCTGGACCTTCTCCAGCTTCTCGGCCACGTGCTCGCGGAACCTCTTGGGCACCTCGGTCTTGCGGCCCTTGACGACGATGTCCACGCAGAACTCCGATCCCTTGTGCTGTTGCCGATCCGGAACGCACCCGGATCGGGCTGAGACCCAGCCGGACCAGCCGGTCCACCACCAGCCCCCCACCTCCGCCGGGAGCGGCGAACCCGACCGGCCCTCACCTCACTTCCTCCCCACCAGGAGCGCTTGAAACCCCCTGTGTGCCTTATGGAACACCTCGCTCGGGGTTTCCGCCTCCCCAGTCGAACACCGTGGCGACACCGGGCTGGCCGTACAGCTGTCACCCTCTGTTTACCTTCCATGGAGTGAAACAGGGGTTAACGGCTGGACAACACGCACCGGGCCGCCCACCGTATGGCCCAGTACCCGACCCGGCAAGAGTCCGACGGCACTCCGCACCGGGCCGGATGTCCCGTTCGTGCACGTCGTCCGTGCCCCGCGCGCCCCGGGAGGCACCCGTGACACCGCCGTTCGCCGCAGGCCTCATCGGCACCGGTCTGCTCGACCTGCTGCTGCCCGCCCGGTGCGCGGGCTGCGGCGGCGCCGGGGGCCAGCTCTGTCCCGTCTGCCGGGCGGAGCTGACCTGCACCGGCGCCGGGCCGGTGGAGCGCCGGCCGGGCCCGGAGGGCCTGCCGCCGCTGTACGCCGCCGCCCCGTACGCCGGGCCGGTGCGGCATCTGCTGATCGCCCACAAGGAGCGCGGCGCACTGCGGCTCGCCCGGCCGCTCGGAGCGGCGCTCGCCGCCGCCGTGCGCTCCGCGGTCGAGGCAGGCGCCCCGGGTGCGCCCGGCGCACTCCTGCTGGTGCCGGTGCCCTCCGCGCGCCGCGCGGTCCGTGCCCGCGGGCACGACCCGATGCTGCGGCTCGCCCGCGCGGCCGCCCGCGAGCTGAGCCGGTCGGGCAGGCCGGCCCTGGCCGCGGCGGCGCTGCGGCACGTCCGGCCGGTGGCGGACCAGGCGGGGCTGTCCGCGGCCGAGCGCCACCGCAACCTGCACGGGGCGCTGGCGGTGCCGCCGCGCCGGGCCGCGCTGCTGTCCGGCCGGCGGCTGGTGCTGGTCGACGACCTGGTGACCACCGGGGCGAGCCTGGCCGAGGCCGCACGGGCGCTGCGGGCGGCAGGCTGCCCGCCGTGCGCCGCAGCCGCGGTGGCGGCGACGCCCCGCCGGCTGCGCGGACGGGGTCAGCCCGGGTAGCCGAACGAGGCGGCCGGGTGCCCCTGCAGCGCGATCTCGCGCCACTGGTTGCCCTGCAGCCGGAAGATCCGGTGGTCGCTGGAGTACGCGATGACGGGCGGCACGCTCTCGCCGGCCCGGCTCTCCGAGGCGGACACGGTGGTCATCGACTCGCCGCCCTGCAGCGGGGAGTCGGCGGCCTGCGAGCCGTCGGTGCCCACGTAGTTCAGCAGCTGCAGCTTGCCCTGCTCCTTGCCGAGCACCAGCAGCTGGTCGGTGTCCGCCCAGGACACCGAGGCGACGTCGGTCAGCAGCGGCGCGACCGGCCGCAGCCCGGTGACCCGCACCCGCGGCGAGCCGGCCGTGCCCTCGTGCACCACCAGGCCGATCTGCAGCGAGCGCCGGCCGGCGCCGTCCTTCAGCACCAGGGCGATCCGGGTGCCGTCGGAGGAGATCCGCGCGTCCTGGACGGTGCGGTCGGCGAGGCCGTCGACCTGGGCGGCGACGGACTTGCGTCCGCGCACCATGTACAGCTGCGGCGCGGCCGGGTCGCGGTCGACCACCCAGAGGTTCTGCCGGCCGTCCCAGCTGGGCGAGGCCAGGCCCTGGCCGGGCTGGGTGCCGCGGCTGCTGACCACCGCACCGCCGAGCTGGTCGCCGTCGCCGAAGCCGGTGACGAACAGCGAGCGGCCGTCGGCGCCGATCGCGGCGGCGCCGGAGCCGTCGCGGCGGACGGCGACCTCGCCGATCCTCGGCTGGCCCTGCTGCGCGGCCTGGCCGAGCGGCCCGGCGACCGGTCGGCCCGGCCCGTCGCCCTGGAGCAGCAGCACCTGCCCGGTGTCGAGCTGGTAGTACGGCGAGGCCCCGGCGGAGCCGGCCAGACGGCCGGGGGCGGAGTCGGCGGCCTCGGCGGCCGTCACCGAGCAGCCGCCCTTGCCGCCGGACAGGTCGACCCGGTCCAGCTGGGCCTTGCCCTGCTGGTCGGCGAGGGTGTGGAAGAGCTGGGTGGCCATCTGCTTGCAGGTGCTCTGCCGGCCGCCGAAGTCGGCGACGTCGACCCGCACCGCGGCGGCCCGGTTGTCGTTGACGGACACCGCGCCCTCGATGTGCACGCCCTCGAAGGCCGAGTAGACGGCCGGGGCGAGCCACTGCGAGGGGCCGGCCGCGAGCGCCTTGGCGGCGGCGGTCAGCGGGTCCGTGCGGCGGCGCAGGTAGATCGGGTCCGGCACCATCACGGGCGGCGTGGCACCGTCCGCCGAGGGGTCGGAGGAGACGTAGAAGTAGCGGTGGACGGCCCGGTAGGAGTTGCGGAAGTTCGTCTGGTCGACGATCAGGCCGTCCGGCAGCCGGTCGATCCGCCACTCGCCCTTGTCCGGGCCCTCGGTCTCCTTCACGAAGGTGAACTGCTGCCGGTACGCCTCGTCGGTGACCACCCGGTAGGAGTGGTCCTCGTCGAGTTCGGCGACCTTGCTGCCGCTCACCGTGATGGTGGTGGTCTCCGCGGCGGCCACCGTCTGGTCGCGGTGCGGGGTGGCGGCGAGCACGGCGACACCGGCCTGCGGGTTCCAGCGCTTGCCGGCCGAGGCGGTCAGGTACTTGAGCGCCGTCTCGTAGTCCTTGGCCTCGTCGGCGCCGGACGCGGCCAGGAAGCCGGCCAGCAGGTCGCGCGGGTCCTCGCCCTTGTGCGGCGGCACCGGGAAGACCCGGACCTGGAGGTTCTCCGCGCCGGAGCCCTGCGGGATCTCGACCCGCTCGGGCGGGCCGTCCGACGGCATCGCGGCGCAGCCCGCGGCGAGCAGCACGGCGAGGGCGGCGCAGACGGCCCGGGCTGAGCGCAGGTCAGCCCTCACGCTGGTCGTCGTCCTTCGCACGCTGCGGCCTCCGGGTGTCGGCGTTGTCCGGGCCTTCCTGGGGCGGGAGCGCCGGACGTCCGGGCCCGCGGTCGACGACGACCTGGGCCCCGGTGGCACCGTATCCCGCGGCCACGGTGCGGACGTCCGAGGGGTCGGCGACGGGGGCGGCCTGCGGCCGGCCCAGCCCGGGGCCGAGCGAGAGCACGCCGCCGAGGCCGCTGCCGAAGCCGGCCTGGCCGCCCTCGGGGGTCTCCGGGCCGTCCTGGTCGGCGGCGTCGGTCGCGGTGACCGCGGTCGCGCCGCCGGGGCGGACGGTCCGCCGGTAGGGCGCGCCGGGCGAGGCGAGGCCGCGGTTGTGCCGGGAGTCCTCGGGCTCCAGCCGGAACGGCGCCCGGCTGATGTCGCCGCCGCGGGTGCGCGGCAGGGTGAGGCGGAAGTGCGAGCCGCCGCCCGGTTCGCCCCAGGCCTGCAGCCAGCCGCCGTGCAGGTGGGCGTCCTCGACGGCGATGGACAGGCCGAGGCCGGTGCCGCCGGTGGTGCGCACCCGGGACGGGTCGGCGCGCCAGAACCGGTGGAACACCCGGGAGGCCTCGCCGGGCTTGAGGCCGATGCCGTAGTCGCGGACGCCGACGGCGACCGCGCCCTCGCCGGTGCCGAGCCGCACGACGACGTCGCGGCCCTCGCCGTGCTCCAGCGCGTTGACCACCAGGTTGCGCAGGATGCGCTCGATCCGGCGGGAGTCGACCTCGGCGACGACGGGCTTCTCGGCGCCGCGGACGATCACCGCGCTGCCCTTGGCCTGGGCGAGCGGGTCGGCCGCCTCGACCACTCGGGTCACGATCTCGCGCAGGTCGACCGGCTCGGCGTCCAGGATCGCGGCACCGGCGTCGAAGCGGCTGATCTCCAGGAGGTCGGCGAGCAGCGACTCGAAGCGGTCCAGCTGGTCCTGCAGCAGTTCGGCGGAGCGGGCGGCCATCGGGTCGAGGTCGTCGCGGCTGTCGTAGATGAGGTCGGCGGCCATCCGCACGGTGGTGAGCGGGGTGCGCAGCTCGTGCGAGACGTCGGAGACGAAGCGGCGCTGGACCCGGGAGAGCTCCTCCAGCTGTCGGATCTGCGCCTGCAGGGCGTTGGCCATCCGGTTGAAGGACTCGCCGAGGCGGGCGATGTCGTCCGTGCCGGTGACCTTCATCCGCTCCTCCAGGTGGCCCGCGGCGAGCCTGGCGGAGATCCCGGCGGCCATCCGGACGGGCGTCACGACCTGGCGGACGACCAGCCAGGCGATGCCGCCGAGCAGGATGACCACGAAGACGCCGGCGGTCGCCAGGGTGCCGGTGACCAGGCCGAGGGTCTTGGTCTCCTGGCCGAAGGAGAAGACGTAGTAGAGCTGGTACGGGGTGCCGTCGGGGCCGGTGAACTGCTTGCCGATGACGAGCCCGGGCTCGTTGTACGAGGGGCTGCCGTCGTCGGTGGAGCGCTGGATCTCGGTGGTCTGCTGGTGCGGGGTGCCGGACTCCGCGGCGACCTCGTCGCGCAGGTCCTGGCTGATCGAGTCCGGGACGATGTTGCCGGAGTACCAGGCGCCGCGCAGGGCGGCGCTGGGGGCGCTCTCCTGCTGGCCGGTGGAGGGCACCAGGGCGATCACCGAGTAGACGCCGGTGCCGCCGCTGGCGAGGTCGGAGACCTGCTTGATCAGCCAGGTGCCGACCTCGTCCCGCGAGGGGTCGCTGCCGGTGCTGCCGGCCTTGGCCTGCAGGTTGATGGCCTCGTTGATCTTGTCCTGCTCGATCTGGAAGCCGCCGAGCGCCTGGCCCTGCGCCGCGTGCTTCTTGGTGTCCAGCAGGCCGGTGCGCACCTGGGCGACCACGACCACGCCGAGCACCAGCACGACGACGACGGAGAGCAGCAGCGTGGCGGCGACCACGCGCAGCTGGATGGAGCGGCGGTACAGCGCCGTCAGGCGCCGCACCGGCCGCCGGAACTGACGGATCACCTGGGCGAAGAAGGCGGCCGGGCCGCGGCGGCGCCGCCGGCCCTCCGTGGTCGAACTCAGCACGCTTCCGCGCACAGCAGCCTCCCCGCCGGCATCGGTGCCCGACGGGGAGTCGTCAGCCTGGTACTGCACCACTTAGCTGGGCCCCGCCTTGTAGCCGACGCCACGCACGGTGACCACGATCTCCGGACGCTCCGGGTCCTTCTCGATCTTGGACCGCAGCCGCTGGACGTGCACGTTCACCAGCCGGGTGTCCGCGGCGTGCCGGTAGCCCCAGACCTGCTCCAGCAGCACCTCGCGGGTGAACACCTGCCAGGGCTTGCGGGCGAGCGCGACCAGCAGGTCGAACTCCAGCGGGGTCAGCGGGATGCCGCGGCCCTCGCGCTTGACCGAGTGGCCGGCCACGTCGATGACGAGGTCGCCGATGGTCAGCTGCTCGGGGGTGGGCTCCTCGGCGCGGCGCAGCCGCGCGCGCACCCGGGCCACCAGCTCCTTGGGCTTGAACGGCTTGGTGACGTAGTCGTCGGCGCCGGACTCCAGTCCGACCACGATGTCCACCGTGTCCGTCTTCGCGGTCAGCATCACGATCGGGATGCCGGACTCGGAGCGGATCTGGCGGCAGACGTCGATGCCGTCCCGGCCCGGCAGCATCAGGTCGAGCAGCACGAGGTCGGGCTTGGTCTCCCGGAACGCGGCTAGCGCCTTGTCCCCGTCGGCGACGAAAAACGGTTCAAAACCTTCACCACGCAGCACGATGCCGAGCATCTCGGCCAGTGCGGTGTCGTCATCGACGACGAGAACGCGTCCCTTCATGACTCCATCTTCTCATTACCCGATTGTGACCTGCCCCACAGCCCGGTCCGGGGCCCTCCCCGGGTGCTCCCGCGACCCGGCGGGGCACCGCCGGACGGCGGGCCGGGGCCGTGCGCACCGACCGTTGTCGATCAGCAACGGGATACCCCTGGGGCCGTTGCCGCCACCATGGCACGATGGGCGGCGCAGCAGCGGAATCCGGCCGTACGCCGTACCCGGTCCGACCGACCCGGACGTCCGGGCCCGGGGCCACGAAGCCCGCGGACCGTAGGACAAGGAGCCTTGATGACCGACACCCCGGGCTGGGCATCGCCCGGTTCGCCCGAACCGCCCCGTGACGACGTCCGGCCGCCGGCCGGTCCACCGTCCGGCGCCGTCGGCGACGCCGCGGGCGGTCCCGGTCCGTACGGCGGAGCGTACGGCAGCATTCCCCACCAGGGCCAGAGCGGTGACGCACCCGGTCCGGGCCACTACGGCGCCGCTCCCGGCGGCCCGGGCCCGTACGGCGGCGGCCCGGGCCAGTACGGCGGTTGGGGCGCCCCGCTGAGCCCCAAGCCCGGCGTCGTCCCGCTGCGTCCGCTCGGCGTCGGCGAGATCCTCGACGGCGCGGTCACCACGGTGCGCAGGCACTGGCGCACCGCCCTCGGCCTCTCGCTCGGGCTGGCCGCCCTGCAGCAGCTGTTGTCGGCCCTCGGCCAGTTCTGGGCCTACGAGCAGCCCGGCGACCTCACCGAGGTCGTGGCGCTGCTCGCCCCGGTGCCGCTGGAGGTGCTGGTCGGCGTCGTCGCGATCGGCATGCTGACCATGGTGGTGAGCAAGGCCGTGCTGGGGCAGCCGGTGACCCTGCGGGAGGCCTGGCAGACCGCCCGGCCGCGGCTCGCGGCACTGACCGGCCTCACCCTGCTGACCGGGCTGATCGCCGCCGCACCGTTCGTCCCGGGCTTCGCACTGCTGGTGGCGGGGATCGTCGACGACGTCAACGAACCGCTGCTCGGGCTCGGCCTGATCCTGCTGCTGGCGGCCCTGCCGCTGGCGCTCTGGCTGACGATCGGGCTCAGCCTCGCCGCGCCCGCGCTCGTCCTGGAGCGGCAGGGCGTGCTCGCCGCGATGTCCCGCTCCCGGCGGCTGGTGCGCGGCTCGTGGTGGCGGCTCTTCGGCATCAACGTGCTCACCCGGGTGCTGATGTTCATCGCCTCCAGCATGATCCTCACGCCGTTCTCGATCGCCGCGATGCTGGTCTCCGGCGACTTCGTCGGCAACGCCGACAACCCGATGTCGGTCGCACTGCCGCCGCTCGGCCTGCTGATCGTCGCGATCGGCGGCACCATCGTCGCGACCTTCACCATCCCGCTCGGCGCGGCCGTCAACGTGCTGCTCTACATCGACCAGCGGATCCGCCGCGAGGCCCTGGACATCGAGCTGGCCCGCGCCGCCGGCCTGCCCGAGTACGGCTCGGCGGGCTGGTCCGGGCAGCCGACTCCCCCCGGGGTCTGAGCCGATGCCGTACTGGGGGGTGGGGGGCGCGCCCGTGCGCGTCCTCGCGGACGGCGCTCCGGTCACCGTGCCGCGCGGGCCGGCCCGGGACGCCGCCCGCGACGAGCTGCTGAACCCGGCCTACCACCGGCACGATCCGAGCCTGGTGCAGCGCGCCGAGGCCTGGCTGGACGAGCAGATCGGCCGGCTGTTCGGGAAGGTCGGCGAGTCCGTGGCGGGCAGCGGGACCGGCGTGGTGCTGGCCCTGCTGCTGGTCGCCGTCGTGGTCGCCGCCGTCTGGTGGCGGCTCGGCGCGCCGCGCCGCGAGGCTCGCACCGGCGCGGCGCTGTTCGCGCACCGCGGCCCGCGCACCGCCGACCAGCACCGCGCCGAGGCCGCCGCCCGCGCCGCCGCCGGGGACTGGCCGCAGGCCGTCCGCGAGCAGATGCGCGCCCTGGTCCGGGCCCTGGAGGAGCGGACGGTGCTCGACGTCCGGCCCGGCCGGACGGCCGACGAGGCCGCCGCCGAGGCCGGTCGCGCCCTGCCCGGCCAGGCCGCGGCCCTCGCCGCAGCCGCCCGCACCTTCGACGACATCGTGTACGGCGAGCGCACCGCCGACCGGGCCGCCTACGAGGGCCTGCTCGCGCTCGACCGCGCCCTCGGCGCGGCCCGCCCGGTGCTCGTCCCGACCGGCGGAGCCGCCGCATGACCACCGCACCGCCCGCACCCGCCCCGGCCCCGGCCCCGGCCCCGGCGACGAGCCTCGCCGTGCCGGTCCGCCGGCGCTGGCGCCGCGCCCGCTGGTACCTTCTGGCCGCCGCCCTGCTGGTCCTGGTCGGCCTGCTCGTCGGCGGCCTCGGCGGCGCCAGCACCTGGCCGCCGCTCGACCCGCGCTCCCCCGACCCGAACGGCGCCCGGGCCCTCGTCCGCCTGCTGGAGCGGCAGGGCGTCGACGTCCGCACCGCCTCCGGCGAGTCCGAACTGGCCGCCGCGCTCGCCGCCCCCGACACCACCGTGGTGCTGCCCGACCCGTACCTGCTCGACCCCGCCGCCGTCGACCGGCTGGCCGCCGCCCGCGGCCCCGGCGGCCGGCTCGTCCTGCTCGCCCCGGACGACGCCCAGCTGACCGCCCTCGCGCCCGGCGTCCGCACCGCACCCGCCACCGACGGGCTGCCCGACTACGCCGCCGAGCAGTCCACCGCACCCGCCTGCGGGCTCCCCGAGGCGACCCGGGCCGGCAGCGCCGAACTCGGCGGCCTGCTGTACCTCCCGGGCCCGGACGACACCGCCTGCTACCCGCGCCACGGCCGGCCCGCCGTCGTCCTGCACACCGACCCGACCGGCCGGCAGACCGCCGTCCTCGGCACCGACCGGCCGCTCACCAACCGGCACCTCGCCTCGGACGGCAACGCCTCGCTCACCCTCGGCCTGCTCGGCTCCCGCCCACACCTGGTCTGGTACCTCCCCGACTACACCGGCACCGGCACCCCGGCCACCGCCGACCGCCGCAGCCTCCTCGACCACGTCCCGGACGGCTGGCGCTGGGCCGGCCTGCAACTGTTCCTCGCCGCCGCCCTCGCCGCCGCCTGGCGGGCCCGCAGGCTCGGCCCGGTGGTCTCCGAGGAGCTGCCGGTCGTGGTCCGCGCCGCGGAGACCACCGAGGGCCGCGCCCGCCTCTACCGTCGGGCGAACGCCCGCGGCCACGCCGCCGACGCGCTGCGCCGCGCCGCCCGGCACCGGCTCGCCCCCGTGCTCGGCGTCCCGGTCGCCGCCGGGGAGCCCGACCCGGCCGCCCTCTGCGCGGCCGCCGCCGGCCGCCTCGGCCGCCCGTCCGGCGACCTGCAGGCACTGCTGTACGGCGGGCCGCCCGCCGACGACGCCGCGCTGCTGCGGCTCTCCGACGACCTCGACGCCCTGGAAAGGCAGGTACGACAGCCGTGACCGAGCAGCCCGCTGCCAGCACGACCCTCACCAAGACCGGCGCGCCCGCCGACGCCGTCCCCGGCCCCGCCGAGGTCGACGCCCGCACCGCGCTCACCGCGCTGCGCGACGAGATCGGCAAGGCCGTGGTCGGCCAGGACGCCGCCGTCACCGGCCTGGTCGTCGCCCTGCTCTGCGGCGGCCACGTGCTGCTGGAGGGCGTCCCCGGCGTCGCCAAGACCCTGCTGGTCCGGACCCTCTCCACCGCGCTCAGCCTGGGGACCAAGCGCATCCAGTTCACCCCCGACCTGATGCCCGGCGACGTCACCGGCTCCCTCGTCTACGACGCCCGCACCGCCGAGTTCTCCTTCCAGCCCGGTCCGGTCTTCACCAACCTGCTGCTCGCCGACGAGATCAACCGCACCCCGCCGAAGACCCAGGCCTCGCTGCTGGAGGCCATGGAGGAGCGCCAGGTCACCGTCGACGGCGAGCCCCGCCCGCTGCCCGAGCCCTTCCTCGTCGCCGCCACCCAGAACCCGGTCGAGTACGAGGGCACCTACCCGCTGCCCGAGGCCCAGCTCGACCGCTTCCTGCTCAAGCTGGTCCTGCCGCTGCCCAACCGCGAGCAGGAGTACCAGGTGCTCGCCCGGCACGCGGCCGGCTTCGACCCGCGCGACCTGGCCGCCGCCGGCGTCCGCCCGGTCGCCGGCCCGGCCCACCTCGCCGCGGCCCGCCAGGAGATCGCCAAGGTCACCGTCGCCCCCGAGGTGCTCGCCTACATCGTCGACCTGTGCCGGGCCACCCGGCAGTCCCCGTCGCTGTCGATCGGCGTCTCCCCGCGCGGCGCCACCGCCCTGCTCGGCACCTCCCGCGCCTGGGCCTGGCTGGCCGGCCGCGACTACGTCACCCCCGACGACGTCAAGGCGCTCGCCCTGCCGACCCTGCGGCACCGCATCCAGCTGCGCGCCGAGGCCGAGATGGAGGGCACCACCGCCGACTCGGTGATCCAGGCCGTGCTGTCGCAGACGCCCGCCCCGCGCTGACCGGCCCGACCCGCACCCCAGCACACCCCGAGGAGTCCCGCCCATGGCCCTGACCGGCCGCACCGCCCTGCTCGCCGCGCTCGGCGCGCTCGCCGTCGGCCTGGTCGCCCCCTCCTGGGCGGGCATCGGCACCGTCACCCTGCTGCTCCTGCTGGCCGTTGCCGCCGACCTGGTGCTCGCCGCGCCCGTCCGCTCCCTGCAGCTGACCCGCGACGGCGACACCCGGGTCCGGACCGGCGAGAGCGCCGAGGTCCGGCTCTCCGTCACCAACCCCTCGGGCAGGCCGCTGCGTGCCCTCGTCAGGGACGCCTGGGCACCGTCCGCCTGGCACCCCGGCACCTCCTGGGCGAACTCCCGGCACACCGTCACCGTCCCGGCCGGCGAGCGGCGCCGCCTCACCACCGTCCTCGGCCCGACCCGGCGCGGCGACCACCGGGCCCACCGGGTGACGGTCCGTTCGCTCGGCCCGCTCGGCCTGGCCGGCCGCCAGGGCGCCCACCAGGTGCCGTGGACGGTCCGCGCCCTGCCGCCGTTCGCCAGCCGCAAGCACCTGCCCTCCCGGCTCGCCCGGCTGCGCGAACTCGACGGCCGCACCTCCGTCCTGACCCGCGGCCAGGGCACCGAGTTCGACTCGCTGCGCGAGTACCTGCCCGGCGACGACGTACGCTCCATCGACTGGCGGGCCAGCGCCCGCCGCAACACCGTCGCCGTCCGCACCTGGCGCCCCGAACGCGATCGGCACATCCTGATCGTCCTCGACACCGGCCGCGGCTCCGCCGGACGCGTCGGCGACGCCCCCCGCCTGGACGCCGCGCTCGACGCCGCGCTGCTGCTCACCGCCCTCGCCACCAAGGCCGGCGACCGGGTCGACCTGCTCGCCCACGACCGGGTCCGCCGCGCCGCCGTCGTCGGCCGCTCCGCCGCCGAGGTGCTGCCCGCCTTCACCGACGCGATGACCACCCTGGAGCCCGCACTCGTCGAGACCGACCTGCGCGCACTCACCGCCGCCGCGCTGCGGATGTCCCCGCACCGCTCGCTGATCGTCCTGCTGACCGGACTCGACGCGGGCGCCACCGAGGACGGACTGCTCCCCCAGCTGCCCCTGCTGACCAAGCGCCACGAGGTCGTGCTGGCCTCCGTCGCCGACCCCCGGCTGGACGAACTGGCGACGGCCCGCGGCACCCTGGACGCCGTCTACGGCGCGGCCGCCGCCGAGCAGACCCGGGCCGACCGCCGCCGCACCGCCGAGGGCCTCATCCGACACGGCGTCACCGTCCTGGACGCACCGCCCGCAGCCCTGCCCCCGGCTCTCGCCGACACCTACCTCGCCCTCAAGGCCGCCGGCCGGCTCTGACCGCCTCCCGCAGCTGCTCGGCGAGCCTCACACGTCCCCGCCCAGCGAACTCCGGCGCAGAACCGGTCGTCAGCAGCGCGTCGCGTGCCTGCAGCGGGAGCTCCAGCGACCCGGCGAACCGCAGCACCATCCCCGGGCCCGGTGCCGAGCGGCCGCTCTCCAGGCAACCGACGTGCTGTCGGTGCTGCCCTTCGCCCTGCGGACCGAGGCACTTACCCTGCTGCCCGCCCTGGCCACGGCCATCCGACACCCCGCCCTCGGCGGTACGACGTTCAAAGAGCAGTACGAGCAGCTGGAACGGACCGCAGAACTCCGGCCCCTCCGGGCTGACGTACCCCGCGCTCCTCCTACCCGGAAATGCGAGAAGCCCCGCCCGGGGTCCCCGGGCGGGGCTTCTCTCAAGAATTGTTCGGCGGCGTCCTACTCTCCCACAGGGTCCCCCCTGCAGTACCATCGGCGCTCCGAGGCTTAGC
>NZ_JBFBJY010000020.1:0-7650 GCF_040702125.1 Kitasatospora sp. NPDC085895
GGCGGGGGGCCACCCCACCCCCCCCCCCCGCACCCCCCCCGCCCGGCCGGGGGGGCGGGGGGCCCCCCCCGGCCCGGGACGGTGGGCCGCCAGGGGCTCGAACCCTGAACCTACGGATTAAAAGTCCGCAGCTCTGCCAATTGAGCTAGCGGCCCGCCGGCGGGCACGACCGTGCTGGTACAGCGCTCGCCGGGGCCGATCCTACCCGGTGATCCCCGGGGGGCCGCCAGGGGATTGTGCGCCGCGCCGCGCCTCGAACCGATGCGCGGACGGGCGTCAGGCCGCCGGGTCCAGGTGGACGGCCCGGACCCGGCGCAGCCAGGCCTCGGCCGGGGCCTCGTCGGGCGCCGTCGGCAGCACACCGGGCCGGTCGAAGCGGGCCTCCGCCGAGGCGAGCAGCCCGGCCGCCTCCTCGGGCCGCTCGGCGTAGCGCTCGCCGAGCGCGCGGACCCGCTCGGGGTCGGCGAGCCGCACGGTGACCTCGCCGGTCTCGTGCAGGGCGAGGCCCTGTTCGACCAGCCGGACGAGGTGCCGGGCGTGTTTGGCGGCCCTGGCCCGCGCGGCCGGGTCGGTGGTGTCCCGGGTCGTCAGCTTCCTGAACTGCTGGGTGGCGTAGCCGAGGTAGGAGCGGCGGACGGCGTGCTCGCTGAGGAAGGACCGGCGGATGCCGATCAGCTCCTCGCCCAGCGCGGTGCGCACCTCGTACAGGTCCTCGGGCAGCCAGGCGAGTTCGGAGGCGGTGGGGTTGCAGTTCAGCGCGAGCCGGCACCACTTCGCCGCCTCGTGCAGGGTGCGGTCGGGCGCGGTGGTGACGTGCGACTCCGCGGGCCGCTGCAGGCCGTGGAACTCGACGGTTGGCGCGGCGAACAGGCCGAGCCGGTCGATGTCCGAGCCGGCGTGCGCCAGGCCGTACGCGGTGGAGCCGACGATGCCGGCGAGCAGGACGTGCACGGGCGTCTCCGTCCGTCGGGGGCCGGCAGAACCGGTGGGGGCTGAACGGGCAGTCTGCCGTGCGGCCGCCGCCGGGCGCGACCGAATTGTCGGTAGGTCGCTCCGGCCGCCCGTGCTCCGGCGCGCCGATACTGGGCCCATGGCGAACGGGCTGATGGACGGCGTGGTCCCGGCGGCGAAGCTCAGGGCCTGGTGGGCGCACCGGCAGTGGCTGACGGGCGGCCCCGAACCGGCGCACGCGGGCGCCTCCCCGGCCGAGGTGCTCACCGCGGCCGGCTGGGCCCGGTCGGTGGGCGGCGCCGCCCCCTACCTGGGCCTGTTCGCCCGGGCCGGGCTGGGCCGGGAGGCGGTGGACGCGGCGGTGGCCGCCCTGCAGGTGCACGAGCTGCCGTCCGCCCGCGGCTGCACCTACGTCCTGCCTGCGGCGGACTACGCACTCGGCCTGGCCGCCGGCGCGGGTGCCCCGGAGAGCGAGATCACCTCCGCGGTGAAGCACCTGGGCGTGACCCGGGACGAGATCGAGAAGCTCTGCCTGACCCTCGGCCATCTCCTGTCGCCCGACGACCCGTTGGAGCCGGCGGCGATCCGCGAAGCGGCGGGCGGGGCCGTCCGCCCGCTCGGCGAGGCGGGCCGCAAGCGCGGGGTGTCGACCACGCTGCCGCTGGCGCTGGGGCTGCTGCAGGCCCGCGGCCAGGCCCGCCGGGTGCCGGTCAACGGCCGCCTGGACCAGCAGCGTTACGGCTACGTCCGGTGGGACCAGCCGGTGAAGGGCTCCGCCGCGGAGCTCGCCGAGCGGTACCTGTCGTGGGCCGCGCCGGCGGCCGTCCGGCACCTGAGGTGGTTCACCGGGTTCACGGCGGCGACCGCCAAGGCCGCGCTGGCCCCGCTCGACCTGGTCACCCTGCCCGGCACCGACCTGCTGCTGCCGGCCTCCCTGGCGGCGGAGTTCGAGGCCTTCGTGCCCCCGGCCGAACCCTCGTACGCGCTGGTCGCCGGGATCGACGGCATCCACCTGCTGCACCGGGACCTGCCCCGGCTGCTGGACGCGGCCGACGCCGGACGGACCCTGCCGGGCGGGCGGGCCGGGCGCACCTTCGGCTCCGAGGCCGACCCGCAGACCCACGTCGTGGTGGACCGCGGCCGGATCGTCGGGCTGTGGGAGTACGACCCCGGGGAGCGGGAGATCGTGCACCGGCTGTACGTACCGGAGGACGCGGCGCTGCGCGCGGTGATCGACCGCACGGAGGCCTTCGTCCGCGACGAGCTCGGGGACGCCCGCGGCTTCGGCCTGGACTCGCCGAAGAGCCGCGCCCCCAGGATCGCCGCCCTCCGCGAGGCAACTCCGTAGGCGCTCGGGATGCCGCGGTGGCGCTGGGGCCACCTCCCGGCCGAAGGCTGGGGGCGGAACCGCGCGGGTCGGATGCGGGCCACCGTGCGGACCAGGGGTGAGCCGGATTCGTCAGGAGCCCCACCCCCGGACTGCGCGGTTCTCCCCCGGCCTGGCGGCCGGGAGGTGCCCCCACGCGCCCCTGGGGTTGACCGCCCGAGCGCCCTCGAAGACGGTCCTAGAACGCGGTCGGGATGTAGTCGAAGGAGGCGACGCCCGGCACGCCCCGGGCGAGGCCGGCGGCCAGGACGGGCGGTACGGCGGCGTGCACGCCGGGCTCCAGCGGGACGTCGGGGTAGGCGAGCCGCTCCTCGGCCGGGGTGACGGCGAACCGGGCGTCCATGCCCGGCCGGTTGCCGCGCGCGTCGATCCGGACCCACTCCGACTGCCCGGGCAGCCGGTACGCGGCGAGGGCGTGCAGCGCCTCCAGCCGCTGGTAGCACAGGCCGGCCGGGATTCCCTCGGCCCGCAGCAGCGCGACCAGCAGGTGGGACTTGCCGTGGCAGACGGCGTCGCCCGCGGCGAGGACGTCGGAGGCGCGGACGGCGGCGCTCCACCGGTCCACGTCGTAGGAGTGCGCCACCTCGTCGCGGACGTGCAGGTACAGGGCGCGCGCGGTCTCCTCGGCGCTCGCACCGCGCAGGCTGCGGGCGAGCGCGCGGATCGCGGGGTGGTCGTGGTCGATCGTGGCGTCGGCGGCCAGGTGGGCCCGGTCGTCGGTGGCTGCGGGTTGCGCGGTCATGCGGCCATCCTGCGGGGCCGGGGTGCGGGCCGACCGGGATTTCCACCCTTCGGACACGGCCGGTTCGGCTACGGTCGGGGCCATGAGCGACGAAGTCCTTGTGGTCACCGGCGGCGGACGCGGGATCGGGGCCGCCACCGCCCGGCTGGCCGCGGCCCGCGGCCACCGCGTCTGCATCAACTACCTCAACGACGGCGTCTCGGCGCAGGCCGTGGTGGACGGCATCCGCGCCGCGGGCGGCACCGCGATCGCCGTCCGGGCGGACGTGAGCCGGGCCGACGGGGCGAGGCGGCTGTTCGAGACGGTCGACGAGCGCCTCGGCACGCTGACCGGCCTGGTGAACAACGCCGGCACGCTGGAGAAGCAGTGCCGCCTCGACGAGCTGGACGAGGACCGGCTGGCCCGGATCTGGGCGGCCAACATCACCGGGCCGTTCCTGTGCGCGGGGGAGGCCGTCCGCCGGATGTCCACCCGCTACGGCGGCCGCGGCGGGGCGATCGTCAACGTGTCCTCGGCCGCGTCCAGGCTGGGCTCGCCCAACGAGTACGTGGACTACGCGGCCTCCAAGGGCGCGCTGGACTCGATGACCCGCGGCCTGGCCCTGGAGGTCGCCGGCGAGGGCATCCGGGTCAACGCGGTGCGCCCCGGTCTGATCCACACCGGCATCCACGCGCTGGGCGGCGAGCCCGGCCGGGTCGACCGGGTCGCGCCGGGGCTCCCGATGGGCCGCGGCGGGCAGCCGGAGGAGGTCGCCGAGAGCATCCTCTTCCTGCTGTCGCCCGCCTCCTCGTACAGCACCGGGGCCTTCCTGGACATCGCCGGCGGGCGGTGAGCGGCGCGGCGGCACGGGTTTCGCGATCGGGCCCGCCCGGCGGGCCGGGCGGCCTACCGTTGGCCCCATGACCGAGAGCGAGTTCGACGACGCCGTCGACACCGACGCCGCTGTTACCGCCACCGCCTCCACCGTCACCACCGGTGCGACGTCCGGGGCGGTCGCCGACATCCCAGCACGCCTCGACTACCAGCGGTCCCGGCCGCACGGCACCGTCCCGGACGTGCCGAACTTCCGGGACGCCGGGGTGGGCACCGTCCGCCCCGGCGTGCTGTTCCGCTCCGGCACCCTCGCCCTGCTGACCCCGCAGGGCGCCCGGGCGCTGGAGGCGCTCGGCATCCGGGTCGTCGTCGACCTGCGCACGTCGACCGAGCGCAGCCGCTGGCCGGACGAGCGGCACGGCCTGGACTACCTGGACCACCACCTGCCGCTGCTGCCGGACCGCTCGGAGACGGGCGTCGAGTGGCCGTCCGGGTCGCTCCCGGTCTACCTCTTCATGGCCGAGACCGGCGGGGCCGCGATCGCCGGCACCGTCCGCCGGCTGGCCGCACCGGACGGGACGCCCGCGGTCGTCCACTGCGCCGTCGGCAAGGACCGCACCGGTCTGACCGTCGCCGTGGTGCACCACCTGGCCGGGCTGTCCGAGGAGGAGATCGTCGAGGACTTCCTGCGCTCGAACGTGCACCTCGGCCTGGACAAGGGGCCGGTGCCCTACCTGGACGAGAACGGCGAGGAGCAGCTCTCGCACCCGGTGGAGGCGGACAGCCTACTCGCGGCGCTCGCCCGGATGCGCGAGCTGCACGGCTCGATCGAGGGCTACCTGCTCGCCCACGGTGTCACCGCGGAGGAACTGGCGGCCCTTCGCGCCAAGTTGGTCTGAGGGCCCGGGCCTGCGGTGCGCGGCACCGGCTCAGCCGCGGGCGGGCCGGTGCCGCTCCTCCCAGGCGAAGGCCGCGGCCATCAGGACGGCGATCGCCCCGAGCTGGACGAGCGCCGACCTCCCGGTGCCGAGCGGGACGGTCGCCGCGACCAGGGCGGCCGCCACCAGCCGGGGCAGCAGCGGGTGCAGGCCGAAGGTGCGGCGGATCCCGGCGTTGGCGACCAGGAACAGCGCCGGACCGGCGGCCAGCACCGCGGCCCGGGCGGTGGAGAGCACCGCCGCCGGGTGCGCGACGGCCGACTCGGCGCCCGCCGCGAAGAGGATCACCGCGAGCAGCAGCGCGTAGTGGCCGAGGTTGTGGACGCGGATCGCCACGCGGTTGCGCCGGGCGTCGTCCAGCACCGCCATCACGGCGACCGTCCGCTCGTCGTCGTCGTGGCCGAAGTAGGCCCACCACAGGCCGATGCAGACCGCGAGCGCGCAGACCGCCGCACCCACCGGCCCGGCGGTGAGCTCCTCGTGGCCCGCGGCGCCGGCGCCCAGCGCGACCACCGACTCGCCGAAGGCCACGATCACCACCAGCCCGTGCCGCTCCACGAAGTGGTCCGCCCGCAGGTGGAACTGCGGCAGGTCGACCAGGTACGGGTTGGCGATCTGCAACGCCAGCGAGGCCGTCCACAGGGCGAGTTGGACGGAACCCTCCAGGTAGCCGCCGACCACCACCAGGACGGCGATGACCAGGTTCAGTCCGCCCATCCGCAGCACCGACCCGCGGGCCACCCCGGCCGCCGCGAACATCCCGGTGTGCACGGCGATCACCAGCAGGTACGCCCAGCCGAACGCGGCCCCGCTGCCGTCGAAGGCGTGCGGCACGGCGAGCGAGACGATCAGGAAGCCCGTCATGCCGAGCAGCAGGAAGGCCCGGCGCGGGTGCGTCGACGGCGGCATCGCGTTGGTGAGCCAGATGAACGCGTCGTACATCCACCAGATCACGGCGAGCATCACCAGCACCCGCACCAGCCCGCCCGGGGTCAGGTGGTGCACCAGGCTGGCGGTCAGCTGGGTGATGGTGAAGACGAAGACGAGGTCGAAGAAGAGCTCCAGCGGGCCGACCCGCAGTTCGGCCTCGTCCTCGACGGCGGTGGTCCCGGTGGCAGTGGTCACGGGCGCGAGTATGGATCAACTCGGCCGCCTGCGGGCGGGATTTCGGCCGCACCGGTGCCCGCCCGGTGCCGTGCCCCGCCCCGGGGCACCGGGCCCGGCGGGTTAGGGTCGCAGGAGAGTCCCCGGAGCGAGGAGTACGGCAATGGCGGGTGTCCCGAGCACGGCGGTGGCGGCGGCCGGTCTGATCGGCGGGTACGGCACCGCCCGGTGGAGCGGGCGCCGGGAGCTCGGCGGGGCGGTGCTCGCCGCCGCCGGTGCCACCGCGGCCGTCCAGTGGAACCGCCAGGCCGGCCCGGCCACCGCGGCGGCGCTGACCGGGCTCTACGTGGCGGCGTTCGGCGGCTCGCACCCGCTGGCGAAGAAGATCGGCGCCTGGCCCTCCGTCCTCGCGGTGACCGCCGTGGTGGCCACCGCCTCGGCCCTGGCCACCCGCCGCAGCAGCTGACCCGAAGGCCCCGCGGGGCCGGCAGGCGCCCCCGCCCGGCCGCGGGTCGGCCCGGGGGCCGCTCAGGCCGCCGGGAAGCGCGCCTCGAAGGCCGCCCGGTTCGCCGACACCGGTGAGCGGTCCCAGACCGCGAAAACCACCCGGTCGAAGGCGGCGCCGTGGGTCGCCAGGGCGGCGGCGAAGGCGTCCGCCACCACCGCCGGGTCGTTGCGGAACACCCCGCAGCCCCAGGCCCCCAGCACCAGCTCGCGGACGCCGTGCCGGGCCGCCGCGGCGAGCACCCGGACGGCCCGCTCGGCGAGCACCCCGGCCACGTCCACCGGCCGGCCGCCGGAGCGCAGCGCCAGCTGGCCCGCGTTGGGCGCGGGCGAGGTCAGGAAGGACAGCGCGTAGGGCTCGGCGAGCAGCCCGCCCGGCCCGCGGACCACCGGCACGTGGGGCGACCAGATCACCCGGTGGCTGTACCGCAGGTCACCGGAGGCCCGGTGCGCCTCGTAGTAGTCCGGGGCCTCCAGCAGGCACCGGTAGAGCAGCGCGCTGCGGCAGAGGTCCTCCTCCTGGGCCTTGGCGCCGCGCAGGTAGCCGCCGCCCGGGTTCCGCGCCGAGGCGAAGTTCAGCACCGCGACGTGCTCGCCGCCCGCCGCGACCAGCCGTGCGCCGGCCTGGATGCTGCCCTCGGCCGTGACCTCGACCGGCCCCGTGAACGGCCCCGCCCCGGGGCCCGCCGGCTCGTCCGGCCCGTACGAGACCGTGCCGGCCCGGGCCGCGGCCAGGACCGGCCCGATCTCCACCACCGCACCGGCCCGCGTCCGGTAGTTCCCCCGCTCGGCGATCTCCTCGTTCTCGACCGCCACCTGGTGCATTCGACTCATGGCGGTGACGCTACGCGCCGCCCCGGGGAGCCCGCCACCGATTATTCTCATTCCGAGAACAACACCGCGCCCGGCCGCCCGGGAACGCGGACGGGCCCGCCCCACCGAAGTGGAGCGGGCCCGTACCGGGGCGCGTGAGGCGTCAGTTCTTCCAGCGCGGCTTGCGGTCGTCGCGGTTGAAGCCGCCGCGCTCACCGCGGTCGCGGTCGCCGAAGGAACGGCCACCGCGGTCGTCGCGGCCGAAGCCCTGCGGACGGCCGCCGGAGCGGTGGTCGTCGCGGCGGGCGAACGGACGGCTGCTGCTGTTGCCGCGGTCGCGGTCACCGAAGGACGGGCGGTCGCCGAAGGAGCGGGCCGGACGGTCGCCGAACGAACGG
>NZ_JBFBJY010000020.1:7749-7856 GCF_040702125.1 Kitasatospora sp. NPDC085895
GCCGCCGCGGTCGTCGCGGTTGAAGCCGCCGCGCTCACCGCGGTCACGGTCGCCGAACGAACGGCCACCGCGGTCGTCACGGTTGAAGGAACGGCCGCCGCGGTCGT
>NZ_JBFBJY010000020.1:7952-108635 GCF_040702125.1 Kitasatospora sp. NPDC085895
TCGTCGCGGTTGAAGCCGCCGCGCTCACCGCGGTCACGGTCGCCGAACGAACGGCCACCGCGGTCGTCACGGTTGAAGGAACGGCCGCCGCGGTCGTCGCGGTTGAAGCCGCCGCGCTCACCGCGGTCACGGTCGCCGAACGAACGGCCACCGCGGTCGTCACGGTTGAAGGAACGGCCACCGCGGTCGTCACGGTCACGGTCGCGGTCGCGGCCGAAGGAGGGGCGCTCGCGGTCGCGGTCCCGGGTGAACGCCGGGCGCTCGCTGCGGGCCTCGCGGTACGACGGCGCACGCTCGGCCTCGACCGGGGCGGCAGCGGCCTCGACGGCGGGCGCCTCGACGGCGGCCGCGCCCTCGGTGGTCCCGGCGGTCTCGGTGGCGGGCTCGTCCTCGATGCCCAGCGCGGCACGCTCGCGCGCCGCACGGGAGGCGAGGCGGTCGGCCTCCTCGCGCAGCTCGGTCGCCCGGCGCTGCGCGCGCTCCAGCTGGCGGGTCATCTCGGCGACCTCGCGCTCGGCGGCACCGGCGATGCCGGCCGCGGACTCGGCCTGCACCTCGACGAGCGAGCGGGCGCCGGTGATCTTGGCGACCTCGGCGTCGAAGGCGTGGTCGAGGATGTGGCGCGAGGCCTCGACACCGGCGTCCTCCATCAGGCGGAAGACGGTGCGGCGCTGGTGCGGCAGCACCAGGGTGACGACGGTGCCGGAGCGGCCGGCGCGGGCGGTGCGGCCCGAGCGGTGCAGGTAGTCCTTGTGGTCGCCGGCCGGGTCGACGTTGAGCACCAGGTCGATGCCGTCGACGTGGATGCCGCGGGCGGCGACGTCGGTGGCGACGACCACGTTGACGTAGCCGTCCTTGAAGTCGCCGAGGACGCGGGTCCGGGCGCCCTGGGTCATGCCGCCGTGCAGCGCGTCGGCCTTCACGCCGGCCTCGACCAGCTGCTCGGCGACGCGGTCGGCACCCATCTGGGTGCGGACGAAGATGATGGTGCGGCCCTTGCGGGCGGCGATCGCGTTGGTGATCGGCGCCTTGTCCTTGGGCTTCACCACGAGGATGTGGTGGGTCATGGTGGTGACCGCGCCGGCGGACGGGTCGACCTCGTGGGTGACCGGGTTGTTCAGGTAGCGCTTGACCAGGGTGTCGATCTCGTTCTCCAGCGTGGCGGAGAAGAGCAGGCGCTGACCGCCGGCCGGCACCAGGTCGAGGATCTCGGTGACCTCGGGCAGGAAGCCCATGTCGGCCATCTGGTCGGCCTCGTCGAGGACGGCGACCTGCACGTCGTCCATCTTGGCGGAGCCGCGGTTGATCAGGTCGCGCAGGCGGCCCGGGGTGGCGACGAGGACGTCGACGCCGCGCTCCAGGGCGTAGATCTGGTTGGACATCGAGGTGCCGCCGCAGACGACCTTGAGGCGCAGGCCGAGCACCGAGCCGAAGGGCTCCAGGGCGTCGGCGACCTGCATGGCCAGCTCGCGGGTCGGCACCAGGATCAGGCCGCGCGGGTGCTTGGGGCGGGTGCGCTCGCCGTCGGCGAGGCGGGTGAGCAGCGGCAGGCCGAAGCTCAGGGTCTTGCCGGAGCCGGTGCGGCCGCGGCCCAGCACGTCCTTGCCGGCCAGGGCGTCCGGGATGGTCGCGGCCTGGATCGGGAACGGGGTGGTGACGTCCCGCTTGGCGAGGGCGCGGACGACCTCGTCCGGCAGGCCCAGGTCGCCGAAGGTCACGGTGGGCTCGGTGTCCGCGGCGTCCGCGGTGTCGGTCTCCGCCCCGGCGTGCTCGACGGTGTCGAGCAGCTCGGCGGAGTCGATGGTGTCGATGGTGTCGATGGTGTCGGCGGCGTCGAGACCGTTCGCGGGCATGGCGAAGCGGGCGTCGTCAACGAGAGACATGCAAAACCTTCCGGAAGTGGCACGCGCCAAAGTCCGGGGTTCTGTTTCACAACCGCCTCTATGCGGTCAGCCACGGATCGCCGGAACGCGCCAAGGGCGCCGTTTCAAGGGAATCAGGGCGCCAGTCAAATGGATCAAACGAACGATCTACCACCATAGAGGAACCTGGGGATCAGAGGCAAACCTGCTGGCCAACCCGTTGATGATCAGCCCGAACCGCCGCCGGAACCCGAGGAACCGGGGAGGCTCGGCAGCGAGCCGGAATCGGAGGGCGTGGGCTGCGCGCTGGCGCTCGGTTCCGGCGCCGGGGTGGCCGAGGGGGTCGGGCCGGTGGGCCCCGCGGTCGGACGCGGCTCGGGCGTCTCCACGCTCCGGTTGGCCGGCAGCGAGGCCGACGGGGCGGGCGACGGCCCGGCCGGGGGCGGGGTCTGCGGCGGGGCGCTCGCGGTCGTCGAACCGGACGGCTTCGCCCCCGGCCGCACGGCCGCCGCGGGCACCACCGCTCCGTGCCCGGCGTGCTTGCCGCCCGCCCCCCGCGCTCCCGGCGTCCCGGAGTCCCCGGGCAGGTCGCCCTGGCCGGTGTTCCGGTCGCTGCCCTGCAGTTCGGCCGACCCCGCCCCCACCGCCATGCACCCGCTCAGCCCCAGCCCCGCCAGCGCCGCCAGTGCCGCGCCCGCGACCGCACGCCGCCGCCTCGACCCGCCCGGCCGCACCGCGGCCGTCACCCCGGCCATCACCCCAGCCATCTCCCGAGCCACCTCTCGCACCGCCCACCCGGGCCCACCGCCCTCCGGTGCCCAACGCGCGGCGGGGCCCGTCGGACACGGCCGGCGCCCCCGTCCGGGCGGACGGCCCTCCCCGCGCTCCCGTACGGCCCTCCGCGCGGGCCTGCGCGCGGCCGTGCCCGGAGCGCCCGCACCGGGAGTTCGGACGGGGCGTCAACCCCAGAACGCGTGCGCCAGCGCCGTTCCCGCGTACGCCGCGCCGAGGCCTGCCAGCAGGCTGCCCGCGACGTTCGCGAACGCCATGAACCGCGCGCCGCTCTGCGCCAGCCGCAGCGTCTCGTACGAGAACGTGGAGTAGGTCGTCAGGGCCCCGCACAGGCCGGTGCCGATGAGCAGTTGGAGGTCGGAGGAGGCCGCGCCGCGCGCCGCCGCACCGGTCAGCAGGCCGAGCACCAGGCAGCCGGAGACGTTCACGGTGAAGGTGCCCCAGGGGAACACCGAGTCGTGCCGCGCCTGGACGGCCCGGTCGGTCAGGTAGCGCAGCGGAGCGCCGACCGCCGCTCCGGCGATCACCAGCAGCCAGGTCACCGGCCCTCCTCCCGCCCGGCGCCCTCCGCCGGGCCGCCGTCCGCCTCCGCGAGACCGAACCGGACGACCTCGCACTCCTCCAGCAGCACCGGCCCGAGCCCGGAGAGCTCCTCCAGGCGGGGCAGGAAGGCCCGGATCCGCTCCGCGGTGTCCACCACCACGACCGCCACCGGCAGGTCCTCGCCGAGCGAGAGCAGCCGGGCGGTGTGGATCACCGAGGAGGCGCCGAAGCCCTCGATGCCGCGGAAGACGCTCGCCCCGGCCAGGCCGGCGGCGTGCGCGCGGTGCACCACCTCGGTGTACAGCGGGCGGGACCGGTGCATCCGGCTCTCGCCGACCAGCACGGTCAGGCGCAGGGCCGTGCCCCTGAGTCGGCTCATCCCGTCCTCCTGCCGTCACGTCCGTCGTCGCGGTCGTCCTTGCGGTCGTCCTTGCGGTGCGGCCGGCCGCCGCGCTCCGCGGTCATCCGACCCGCCGGCCGAGCAGCCGCCGGGTCAGGCCGGCCGCGATCCAGACCGAGGTCAGGGCGGCCAGCACGGTGGCGGCCAGGTAGGCCAGGCCGCGGGCGGGCGCCCCGTGGTCGATCAGGCGCTGGACCTCCACGGTGGCCGTGGAGAAGGTCGTGAACCCGCCCAGCACGCCCGTCCCGAAGAACGGCCGGAGCAGCGGGTGCGGCGCCCGGACCTCGGTGACCAGCACCAGGAAGACCCCGATCACCGCGCAGCCGAGGGTGTTGACCAGCAGCGTCGTCCACGGGAAGGCGTCGGGGCCGGTCGGCCAGGCGAGGGCCGCGCCGTACCGGGCACACGCCCCCAGCGCGCCGCCGAGCGCCACCACGGCGACGGTCGGCCCCTGGCCGCGCAGCACCGGCGGCCTGCCGCCGGCGGCCTCCCGCGGCGGCGCCGCGACCCCGCTTGTCCGGTCCGAGCGCACACTCCAGTGAATCACCCGCGTGGATCACCTGGCACACCGTCACCGCACACCCGACAATGAGGCGGTGGAGATGACCCGGGACGAGTTCGAGACGCTGGTCGCCGACGCCCTCGACCAGATCCCCCCGAAGCTCGCGGCGATGATGGACAACGTCGCGATCTTCGTCGAGGACGAACCGGATCCCGCCTCCCCCGACCTCCTCGGCCTGTACGAGGGGACCCCGCTGACCGAGCGCGGCGAATGGTACGCCGGGGTGCTGCCGGACCGGATCATCATCTACATGGGCCCGACCCTGCGGTACTGCGAGACGTACGAGCAGATCACCGACGAGGTCCGGACGACGGTGATCCACGAGGTCGCGCACCACTTCGGCTTCGACGACCACGAGCTCCACGAGCTGGGCTGGTCCTGACCCCCCTGCGTGCGACACCCGACATCACGGCCGGAAACCGTTTTGGTGTTCCCGCCCGGCATCCCATATGCTTCTCGACGTCCCCGAACGCTGGATAACAGCAGAGGGGGGCCGCAAGCCCTCATCGTCTAGTGGCCCAGGACGCCGCCCTTTCAAGGCGGTAGCACGGGTTCGAATCCCGTTGGGGGCACGCGTTACCGTAGTACAGTGCAGTGCCGCAAGGCCTGAGCGGATCTTCCGCACCAGGTCCCGTGGAGCAGTTGGTTAGCTCGCCACCCTGTCAAGGTGGAGGTCGCGGGTTCAAGTCCCGTCGGGATCGCTCGTCTCGCAAGAGACGTTGCAGTACGGCCAGGTAGCTCAGTTGGTACGAGCGTCCGCCTGAAAAGCGGAAGGTCGCCGGTTCGACCCCGGCCCTGGCCACAGTCGGAGCCCCCGCAGTGTTGATCGCTGCGGGGGCTCCTCCGTGTTTCCCGGTACGGGCGGCGGGGGGCGGGCCCCCACCGGGGCCGTCACTCCGGGTCGGGCCCCTGGGCGACGGGGAGGTCGCCGGGGCGGCCCCACTCGCTCCAGGAGCCGTCGTACACGGCGAGGTCGCGGTAGCCGGCCAGCTCGGCGCCGAGGGCCAGCACGCAGGCGGTCACCCCGGAGCCGCAGCTGACCACCAGCCGCTCCCGCCCGTCGGCGACGGCCGCGAACCGGGCCTTCAGTTCGTCGGCGGGCCGCATCCGGCCGTCCACCTGGAGGTCGAGGTAGGGCAGGTTCACCGCGCCGGGGATGTGGCCGCGGCGCAGGCCCGGGCGGGGTTCCTCGACCCGGCCGGTGTAGCGGTCCCGGCTGCGGGCGTCGAGCACGGCGGTGGCGGGGTCGGCGAGCGCGGCGTCCACCGCACGGCGGTCCACCAGGAGCCCGGCGCGGGGCCTGGCGGTGAAGGTGCCGGGCTCGACGGGCTCCCGCTCGGCGCCGGCCCCGGCCAGCGGCAGCCCGGCGGCCTCCCAGGCCGGCAGTCCGCCGTCCAGCACGGCCGCCCGGTCGAAGCCCATCGCCCGCAGCATCCACCAGGCCCGGGCGCTGGAGTAGATGCCGGCGTTGTCGTAGGCCACCACGACGCTGCCGTCGTCCACCCCGAGGGCGCGCAGCTCGCGCTCGAACTGCTCGGGGCCGGGCATGGTGTGCGGCAGCGGGTCCGCCGGGTCGGAGAGCGCGCCGTCGATGTCGAAGGTCCGCGAGCCGGGGATCGGCCGCCGGATCCCCCGGTACGCCCCGACGCTGGCGTCGAGCACGACCAGCCCGGGCCGGCCCAGGTGCTCCGCCAGCCAGTCGGCCGGCACCAGCGGTCCGGGAGGGGACAGCAGACTCATCGCACGCACCTTCTCCGCTCGGCCACCCCGCACACACCGTTCACGGGCGTCCGACGCACAGTAGTACAGGTGTGCAAACGACCGGGGCGTTCCGGGGGGAACTGCGCAGGGGGCACGGACGCGCGGCGGCGGCGGGGCCTGCCGGGGGGGCGGGACCGGGCGCCGTTGCCCACCCCCGTGGGGCAGCGGCGCGCCGGAGCGCGTGGGCCGGGGATGCGGCCGGGCGGCCGCGCTGGGCGGGGCCGGTGCGATTGATCCTGCTCAATGCGTGACTGGCTGTCAACTATCGTGGATCGCACTCGGAGGGACTCCCGGATTCCGGCACGGCTCGCGCACCGGAACGGCACTTCTTCCTCAACGATCGTGCAGGATGGGCCGGTCGGGGGATTCTGGCGTAGCGTCAGATCGTTCTATGATCCGCGCATGTCCACCGAATCTGCGCGACCGGAGGGCTCCGCCGGGCCGTCCGGTGAGGGGGCCGGGCCCGACACGGGCTCCCCCGACTTCGCGGCCCGCTTCCGGCGCCTGATCAAGGTGATCTACCCGAAGGACCTCGGCCGCCCCTGGCGGGACACCGAGATCGCCCTCGGCACCGGCCTCAGCGGGACGTACATCGGGAACCTGCGCAAGGGCACCCAGAAGCCGAGCCTGGAGAACGCGGTGAAGATCGCCAAGTTCTTCGGCGTGCCCCTGGACTACTTCAGCGACTCCGCGACCGCGCAGGCCGTCGAGCGCGACCTGCAGCGGATCGAGGCGCTCCGCGACGCCCGGGTGGAGCGGATCGCGATGCGGGCGGCCGGCCTTCCGCCGGAGATGCAGGACGCCGCCCTCACGGTCGTGGAACAGTTGCGCAGGGCGGTCGGACTGCCCGACGACGGTGGCCCGGCGGAGTGACGTGACCGGGCAGCAGGAGACGCCGCTGGGCCACTGGCGGCTTCCCGAAGGGGAGCACGTGCGAGGTGTGGGACGTACCCGCCGCCGGATGCGGGCCGTGGCCAGGCAGCTGGGGCTGCCTCCGCTGAGCACGGTGGAGGAGCTGTGCACGGCGGTCGCCGAACGGACGGGCCGTCCCGTCCGGCTGGCACCGCGCCGGATGCGGGTGGGGGAGCCCTCCGGCTTCGTCGAGCGGCTGCCCGGCGAGGACGTCGTCCACTTCGAGCAGGAGACCTCGGGCCTGCACCAGGCCCACATCGTCTGCCACGAGCTCGCCCACCTGCTCTGCGGGCACCTGCCGGAGGCCGCCCCGCCGGACGCGGAGACCGCCGTGGTGGAGCTGCCCACCATCGACCCGGACGTCCTGCGCCTGGTCCTCGGCCGCTCGCACTACGACGACGCGGCGGAGGAGGAGGCGGAGGTGCTCGGCGCGGAGCTGCTGCGGATCCTGGTGCTCGCGCCGGGCGCCGGGACGACCTCGCAGCTGGCGCCCGCCCTGGAGCACCGCAAGGGCCAGCATGTCTGAGCAGCTCGCGGCCCCGGCGGTGTCCGAGGCGCCGTTCAACGCCGTCTACCTGGCGATCGGCGCGGCGGCCTGGACGGTCGCCGCCCTCAAGTTCAGGGCCTGGCGGCGCGACCCCTCGCCCGGCCTGCTGGTGGTGGCGCTGGCGATCGCCTCGCCGGCGAGCTCCTTCCTGATGGCCTCGCCCGTCCTCTACCGGGCGATCGACCGGCTCGCGCACACCGGCAACCTGGCCACCCTGCTGGTGTACCTGGGCATCACCGGCTTCTCCGCGGCCGCCGTGGTGCTGGCGCTGATCTGGACCCCGCCGGGGGACCGGGACGGCGACCGGATCTGGGACGTCTCCTCGTCCGGCACCCGGCGGCGGATCCGGGCCCGGCTGACGCTGTTCGCCGTGCTGGCCGTGCTGATGGCGGTGCTGTTCGCCGCCGGCCGGGCGGGCGCGCCGGAGACGCCGCTCACCTTCGACACCACCTTCGCGACGGTGCCCGCGATCGCCTGCTTCCTGGTGCTCTACCAGGGCGCCTTCGCCTTCGCGCTGATCGACATCGCCCGGGTCTGCCGGGGCCACGCCGCCCGGCTGCCGGCCGGCTGGCTGCGCGGCGGCATCCGGCTGATCGCCCTCGGCTCGGCCACCGCCTGCCTCTACGTGCTCTGCAAGATCGTCGCGATCGGGGCGGCCGCCGCCGGGATCGGCGGCGCCGAGTGGCTGAGCACCGCCGCCGGGCCGGCCTTCGCCGCCGTCGGCGCCCTGCTGATCACCGCGGGCTTCGCCGGCCCGGCGGGCGCCAACTGGGCCCGGCGCCGACGCGACTACCGGGCGCTGCGCCCGCTCTGGGACCTCGTCTACCGCGCCGACCGGCGGCTCGCCCTGGAGGCGCCGCCCGCCCGCTGGACGGAGCGCCTGGCCCTGCGCGACCTGGAGTGGCGCACCACCCGGCGCGGCCTGGAGATCCGGGACGGCCAGCTCACCCTGCGGCCCTGGGTGGACCCGGCCGTGGTCGCCGGCAGCGCCCGGATCGCCGAGCGGGCCGGGCTGGACGACCCCGAGCGGGCCGCCCTCGTGGTCGCCGCCGCACTGCGCTCCGCCGTCGCCGCACTGGACGCCGGACGGCCGCCGCGGCCCCGCGAGGAGCAGGCCGTGCTGCCCGGACTCGACGCGGACCCGGCGGAGGAACGGGCCCACCTCGTCCGGGTGTCCCGCGGCCTCGACGGCCCGTTGATCGCCGAGGCGCTCGCCGCCGCGGGCCCGGCATGAGCGGCGCACGGCCGCCCTGCGGTGCCCGCGACCCGTACGCGCAGCTGGTGCTGGAGGTGATGCCGGAGGAGTCCCGGGTCGGGCTGACCCTGGGCTTCGTCCGGACCTTCGGGATTCCGGAGATCGCCGCCGTGCTGCACGCCACCGGGCAGGTGACCGGGCAGCCGAAGACCCGGGCCAAGGCGACCGGGGCGGCGATGTTCACCCTGATCGGGCACGGCCCGGGCAGCGCCGAGGGCCGCCGGGTGGTGGAGGGGCTGCGCCGTGTCCACGACCGGCCCGGCATCACGCCCGAGCTGATGCACTACGTACTGGCCTGCTTCACCGTCTGCCCGCTGCGGTTCATGGACGAGCACGGCCCGCGGCGGCCGGCTCCGCCGGAACGGGACGCCGCCTACGCCTTCCACCTGGAGCTCGCCGGGGCGCTCGACCTGCCCGTGCCGCCCGGCGACGGCCTCGCGGGCACCGAGGCCTGGATGCGCGAGGTCGAGCGCCGCCGCTTCGCGCCCTCCCCGCAGGCCCGGGAGCTGTGGGTCTCCGCCCGCGGCCTGCTCGCCTCCCGACTGCCCGGGCCGCTGGCCCCGCTCGCCCCCGTCCTGGCCGCCGCCCTGTTGGACGAGCCCCTGCGGACCGCGCTCGGCGCACCCCGGCCGCCCGCCCTCGTCCGCACCGCGGTCGACGCCGCCCTGCGTCTGCGCGCCGGACGGGCCCGTCGGGCGGCCTGACCCGGGACGGCACCGCCCGACCGCGAGAACCGGGCGGGACGGGCCGACACCGGACGGCACCGGACGGCCGCCCGCGGCGGCCGGGCCGGGCGCACACTGGAGGTGCACGCCGGGCGCTCCGGCGCGGTGGAGGGGACCGGCCGCAGCACCGCGGTCGGCGGTCCGCCGCCCGCCCCCGGCCCGGAGGTGCCCGTGTCCTCAGCCCCGGCAGCCCCCCGGCGCGGTCCGTCGGCCGTGCTGCGCAGATGGGCGGTCGGGCTCGGCCGGGGCCGCGGCCGACCGCCCGCCGAGCCCGGTGACCGCCCGCCCGACCGCGAGGCGCAGGCCGCCGCCCTGCTGGCGGTGCTGGACGCGGCGGTGGCTGAGCAGGCCGCGGCGGACCGCGCCCTCGCCACGTGCGGGGAGCCGGGACCGGTGGCGCCGGGGCTGGCGGAGCTGCTGTCGCGGCAGGCGGTCCGGTACGGGAGGCTGGCGGGCTGGCTGCGCGCACTGCCGGCGGACGGCGACCTGGCGGGCGTCCGCGACCTGGCGATCCGGCTGGTGGCGTACCACCAGTGGATGCTGCACCAGTCGGCCAACCTGGCGTTCGCGGGCCACCACCGCCCGCGCAGCGAGGCCGCCCGGGAGCGGATCAACGGCCTGGGTGCCCCCGCGGACCGGCTGCGCGAGCTGCGCGACCGCCTGCAGGCCGACGTCCCGGGGTGACCCGGCGTCAGCCGACGGTGTGACAGGAGCCCCACCGGTCGGGCGCGGCGGGGTCGGTGGCAGCCAGTAGGCTCCGCAGGAACGGCCGCGTGCAGACCGCCGCGGCCCGGGGGGCGGCCGGCCGGCGTGACCGGCGGGCCGCACGCGAGTCATCCAGGGGGAAGTCCGTCATGCGCATCCGTCCCGCGGCCGTTGCCGCTCTGCTCGTCGCGACCGCGTTCGGCGCCGCCGCCTGCGGCCCGGAGGATTCCACCGGCGGCGGCGCGGTCGCCGCGCCGGGCAAGGCGTCCACCGCGCCCTCCGCCGCGGCGGACGGGCCGTCGGCGGGCGCGGCCGACCCGGCCTCCTCCGCCCCGGCCGGCAAGGCCACCGGAGCCGCCGCCGGCGCCGCGGACGCCGACAACGGCGGGCGCGGCCCGAACTGCAAGGAGTACTTCAAGACCCACAAGGTCGTCCGGGTCCGCACGGTCGACAAGGGCCTCGGCAAGCTGACGGCGGAGTCCGTCGAGGCGAACTGCAGCCCCAACGGCCTCTTCTTCAACCCGGACGAGAAGCCGAAGCCCTACACCGTCGCGCCCGACGCGAAGATCACCGTCTACACGGACGAGAGCCTGCGGACGAAGACGGTCACCGTGCGGTCGGGCACCGCGGGCGACGGCCTGGCGCACGTGAAGACCTGCGCCGAGAGCAACCACGTGACCGACCCGGACAGCCTGCCCAAGGGCTGGTTCTGCTACCAGGACACGTACGAGTACACCGTGGACGCGAAGGGCGCCATCACCTCGCTGAAGGAGACCTGGAGCTCCTGACCGGAGCCGGCGGGCTCCCGGCGGTGGTGCACCGCCGGGAGCCCGCCGGGACGGGTCACATGCCGTTCTTGCGGATGGCGGTGTACTCCGAGTACTTGGAGAGCGGGACCTCGCGGGAGACGCAGCCGAGGCTGCCGTTGTCCTCGAGGATGACCATCCGGGTGTGCGCCTTGTCCGCCCACCCGCCGAACAGGACGACGTGCTGCTCGCCGTGGGCCTGGTGGACGACCATGGCGTCGCCGGGCAGCATCGAGCTCTTGGAGATGTGGTGGGCGATGCCGCCGCTCTCGCTGATCAGCGGGCCGGTGGTGGTGCCGGGGCCGGGCAGGCCCCACGCCGCGGAGACGAAGCCGGAGCAGTCGACGCGGTAGCCGTTGGTCTCGGCGCCCTGGCTGTAGCCGAGCTTGCGGTTCACCCGCTCCATCGCGCGGTCGACCATGGCCTTCCGCTCGTCGGAGGCGCCGTCGAGGATCGGCTGGTCCTTGGGGCCGACGCCCTGGCCGTTGTGGCGGTGCCAGTGGTCGCTCCAGGAGTCCCAGCCGGAGCCGTTGATGATGTGGGTCTGCCAGTCGCCGCGGCTGCGGTCCTTGATCTTCGGGCCGTCGTGGCGGCCGCCGGGGCGGGTGCTGATGCCGCTGCCGTCGCTGCCCGAGTCGTCGGTGCCGCCGTGGTTGCCGCCGCCCCCGGTGTGGCCGCCACCGCCGGTGTGCCCGCCGCCACCGGTGTGGCCCCCGCCGCCCGTCTGGCCGCCGCCTCCGTGGTTCCCGCCGCCGTTGCCGCCACCCGTGCCGTCGATGCCGGTGTGCGGGCCCTTGGGCTGCTCCTGGCCCACGTGGGGCTTCTTGAGCGCCTCCTGGATCTTGCGCTCGATCTCCTTGTACTCGGTCAGGACCTGCTTGATCTTCTCGGCGTCCTGGCCGAGCTCCTCGGTGAGCTTCTTCTTGGTCTTCTCCAGGGCGTCGGCCCGGTCGGAGATGTCCTTGACCTTGGAGGCCACCTGGGCGGCGACGGCGAAGAAGTTGGCGACGCCGAGCAGCCCGCCGGCGCTCAGGTCGGTCGCGGCGGCCTTGGCGACGGCGTTCTTGATGGCCCCGACGCGCTGGCTCATCTCCGTCATCTTGGCGTTGATCTTCTGGAAGTCGCTCTGGATCTTCGCCAGCTCCTGCAGCTGGACGCCGAACTGATCGGCCATGGCGCGGTGTCTCCTCGTGCCTGCTGATACGTGTTTGGGACAGGGTGGGTGGTGCGACGGCCGGTCAGAAGGCGTCGGCGAGGCCCTTGATCGCCTTGCCGAGCTCGTCGAGCTCGTCGGCGACGGTGTTGAGCTCCTTCACCCTGCTCTGCGCGTGCGCGACGAAGGCGTCGGAGGCCGGGCCGTGCCAGGTGAGGTGGCTCAGCGCGGTGCTGATCTCCTTGCCGAACGCCTCGACGTCCTTGCCCATCTGCTGCAACTCGGCGGCGTACTTCTCCAGTTCGGCGTCAGGATCGCCGAACATCTCGCCGAGCACCCACTTGGCAATCTTGGTCGGTGCCCAGAACACGTCCTCGACGACGTTGACCGCCGCGCTTCCGAGGTCCTTGACGTCGTCCCACAGTCCCACAGCCGTTCCCCCATGCTTCTCTTGCACTACAGGCTGATAGTCGGTCAAAAGGCTAGCCGACCGGACGGACCCGGTCAGCGGCGGGCGACGGCCAGAACGGCCGCCGCCGGCAGGGCCAGCAGTCCGTCCGCACCGGTGCGGCCGCCGGCGATCCGGTCGTAGTGCTCCTTCACCAGTGCGGCCGTCGCGGGCGGCAGTCCGGTGATCACCAGCCCGAGGTTGGCGATGCCCGAGGCCGGCCCCTGCCAGAACTCCTCGGGGGAGACCCGGTGGGTCCAGGCCAGCTGCCGGCCCTCCGGGTCCTGCCACCCGGCGCCGGCCAGCAGCCCGGCCAGGCCCTCCGGGGTCCGCTCGAAGTCGACCGGCAGGGCCGGGAAGACCGGGCGCCCGACCTCCGCGGCGTCCAGCGCCTCGGTGAACAGGCCCAGCGCGGTGTTGCCGCTCGCCGCCCACACCGTGACGGCGACCCGGCCGCCGGGCCGGGTGACCCGCCGCAGCTCGGCCAGCGCGGCCGCGGGGTCCTCCACGTGGTTGATCACGAAGTTGGCCACCACCGCGTCGAAGGAGGCGTCCGCGAAGGGCAGTTCGGGCAGCACGGCGTGCCGGACGTCCGCCCCGGGCACGTTCTCCGCGGCCAGCTCCACCATGCCGGGTTCGGCGTCCACGGCCGTCACCCGGGCGCCGAGCCGCACCGCGGCCGCGGCGGCCGTCCCCGGCCCGGTGCCGACGTCCAGCACCGCCGTGCCCGCACCGACACCGGCCGCGGCCACCAGCTCCGGCACCGCGGCCCCGCAGAGCGCCGCGAAGGTCCGCCCGTACGGGACGGCCTTGCCCGCCCACATCCGTCGCTCGTGCGCGTCGAACTCACCGGCCATCGTCTCCCCCTCGATCGTCACGACTGGCCCGAGCACCCTACTGGCCGCTCGAACGGGCCCGAACGGTTGCCCGACGCGGCCCGCGCGCCGCGGTGTGCGCCACCGGGGTGAGGCCGCCGGGCGCCGGGCCGCCGGGCCGTTCGCAGATCACGGGCCGGGGCTGTGACACTGGAGGGGCTCGAAAACCGAGGTGCGCCGCCCCGTGCCTCCTTGCGAATCTAGAGGGATGCCCGCAGTGAGTTCTCCCGTAGCCCGGTCCGCCGATGCCTCCACCATCGCGGAGCTGGCCGCCCGGCTGCCCGAGCTGATGCTCCGCGACCAGCAGCGGATCGGCCGGCGGCTGGACGGCACCCGGCGGGTGCGCAGCCCGGAGGCCCGGCAGAAGATCGCCGACGAGCTGGCCGTCGAGATCGCGAAGGCCGAGCTCCGGGTCGAACAGCGCCGTGGCGCCGTCCCGGAGATCAGCTACCCGCAGGAGCTGCCGGTCAGCCAGAAGAAGGACGAGATCCTGGCGGCGATCCGGGACCACCAGGTGGTGATCGTCGCGGGCGAGACCGGCTCCGGCAAGACCACCCAGATCCCGAAGATCTGCCTGGAGCTGGGCCGCGGGGTGAAGGGCCTGGTCGGCCACACCCAGCCGCGCCGGATCGCGGCCCGCACGGTCGCCGAGCGGGTCGCCGAGGAGCTGGCGACGCCGCTGGGCGAGGCGGTCGGCTGGAAGGTGCGCTTCACCGACCAGGTCGGCCAGGACACCCTGGTCAAGCTGATGACCGACGGCATCCTGCTCGCGGAGATCCAGACCGACCGCGAGCTGCGCCAGTACGACACGCTGATCATCGACGAGGCGCACGAGCGCAGCCTCAACATCGACTTCCTGCTCGGCTACCTCAAGCAGCTGCTGCCGCGCCGCCCCGACCTCAAGGTCGTGATCACCTCGGCGACGATCGACCCGGAGCGCTTCGCCGCCCACTTCGGCGACGCCCCGATCGTCGAGGTGTCCGGCCGCACCTACCCGGTCGAGGTGCGCTACCGCCCGATGCTGGAGGAGGGCACCGAGGAGGACGAGGTCGACCGGGACCGCGACCAGGTGCAGGCGATCTGCGACGCGGTGGAGGAGCTCCAGGCGGAGGGCCCGGGCGACGTCCTGGTCTTCCTCTCCGGCGAGCGCGAGATCCGCGACACCGCGGACGCGCTGAACCGGATGAAACTGAAGTCCACCGAGGTGCTGCCGCTCTACGCCCGGCTCTCCTCGGCCGAGCAGCACAGGGTCTTCCAGCGGTCGAACAGCCGGCGCGTGGTGCTCGCCACCAACGTTGCCGAGACCTCGCTGACCGTGCCGGGCATCAAGTACGTGGTCGACCCGGGCACCGCCCGGATCTCCCGCTACAGCCACCGCACCAAGGTGCAGCGGCTGCCGATCGAGGCGGTCAGCCAGGCCAGCGCCAACCAGCGCAAGGGCCGCTGCGGCCGCACCTCGGACGGCATCTGCATCCGGCTGTACTCGGAGGAGGACTTCCTCTCCCGGCCGGAGTTCACCGACGCGGAGATCCTCCGCACCAACCTGGCCTCGGTCATCCTGCAGATGACGGCGGCGGGCCTGGGCGACATCGCGGCCTTCCCGTTCCTGGACCCGCCGGACTCGCGGAACATCAAGGACGGCGTCAACCTGCTGCACGAGCTGGGCGCGCTCGACCCGGCGGAGAAGGACCACCGCAAGCGGCTCACCCCGCTCGGCCGCAAGCTGGCCCAGCTGCCGGTGGACCCGCGGATGGCCCGGATGGTGCTGGAGGCGGACCGGCTCGGCTGCGTCCGGGACGTCATGGTGATCGCCGCCGCGCTGTCCATCCAGGACCCGCGCGAGCGGCCCGCCGAGAAGCGCCAGGCCGCCGACGACCGGCACCGCCGGTTCAACTCGGAGACCTCGGACTTCCTCTCCTACCTGGCGATGTGGCGCTACGTCAGGGAGCAGCAGAGGGAGCTCTCCTCCTCGGCCTTCCGCCGGATGTGCAAGACGGAGTTCCTGAACTACCTGCGGATACGCGAGTGGCAGGACGTCTACGTCCAGCTGCGGACGGTCGCCAAGCAGCTCGGCGTGACGATCGACGAGCCCCACGAGGACGCCGAGCCGGACGCGGACCGGATCCACCAGGCCCTGCTGTCCGGCTTGCTCTCGCACATCGGCCTGTTCGACGTGGAGAAGCGCGAGTACGGCGGTGCCCGCGGCGCCCGGTTCGCGGTCTTCCCCGGGTCGGGGCTGTTCAAGAAGCCGCCGCGCTGGGTGATGTCCGCCGAGCTGGTGGAGACCTCGCGGCTGTGGGCGCGGATCAACGCGAAGATCGAGCCCGAGTGGGTGGAGCCGCTGGCCGGCCACCTGATCAAGCGGTCGTACAGCGAGCCGCACTGGGAGAAGAAGGCCGGCGCGGTGCTGGCGTACGAGAAGGTGACCCTGTACGGGATGCCGGTCGTCGCCCAGCGCAAGGTGAACTACGGCCGGATCGACCCGGGGCTGTGCCGCGAGCTGTTCATCCGCAACGCCCTGGTCGAGGGCGACTGGGAGACCCACCACCGGTTCTTCGCGGAGAACCGCAAGCTGCTCGGCGAGGTCGAGGAGCTGGAGAACCGGGCCCGCCGCCGGGACATCCTGGTGGACGACCAGACCCTGTTCGACTTCTACGACGCCCGGCTGCCGGAGGAGGTCGTCTCCACCCGGCACTTCGACTCCTGGTGGAAGAAGGCCCGGCACGAGCAGCCGGACCTGCTGAACTTCGAGAAGTCGATGCTCATCAACGAGTCGGCCGACGGCATCACCGAGGCCGACTACCCGGACCACTGGCACCAGGGCGCGCTGCGCTTCCGGCTGACCTACCAGTTCGAGCCGGGCAGCGACGCGGACGGCGTCACGGTGCACATCCCGCTGCCGGTGCTCAACCAGGTCACCGACGAGGGCTTCGACTGGCAGATCCCGGGTCTGCGGGCCGAGCTGGTCACCGCGTACATCCGATCGCTGCCGAAGGCGATCCGGCGCAACTTCGTGCCGGCGCCGGACTTCGCGGCGGCCGCGCTGCGGCAGGTGAAGGACCGGCGGGAGCCGCTGCTGCCGACCCTGGAGCGGATCCTGCACCGGATGGGCGGGGTGGTGGTCCCGCCGGAGGCCTGGGACGACGAGCGGGTGCCGGACCACCTCAAGGTCACCTTCCGGGTGGTGGACGGCCGCAAGAAGCTCGCCGAGTCCAAGGACCTGGAGGAGCTGCGCCGGACGCTGCAGCCGAAGCTGTCGGCGACGCTGTCCAGCGCCGCCTCCGGCCGGGGCATCGAGCAGAGCGGGCTGACCGCCTGGCCGGACGGCCTGCCGGTGCTGCAGCGGACCTTCGAGCAGCGCACCCGCGGCCACTCGGTGCGGGCCTACCCGGCGCTGGTGGACGAGGGCACCTCGGTGGCGGTGCGGCTGTTCGACACCCCCGAGGCCCAGGAGCAGGCGATGTGGGCGGGTACCCGCCGGCTGCTGGCGCTCCGGGTGAACTCCCCGGCGAAGTCGATCCAGGGCCGGCTGGGCAACCAGGCGAAGCTCGCCCTCTCGTACAACCCGCACGGGTCGATCCCGGCGCTGTTCGAGGACGTGGTCGGGGCGGCGGTCGACCGGCTGATGGAGCTGAACGGCGGCCCGGCCTGGGACGAGGCGGCGTTCACCGCGCTGTTCGACAAGGTCCGGGCGGACCTGTACGACCTGTCGGCGGACACCACGCTGAAGACGGCGACGGCGCTGATCGCCTTCCACCGGGCGTCGACCCGGCTGAAGTCGGTCTCCAGCCCGGTGCTGCTGAACGCGGTGAACGACGTCCGGCTGCACCTGGCCTCGCTGGTGTACCCGGGCTTCGTGACCGAGACGGGCTGGCAGCGGCTGCCGGACCTGAAGCGCTATCTGCTGGCGGTGGACCGCCGGCTGGAGGCGCTGCCGGACCACCCGCAGCGGGACGCCCAGAACCTGCTGAAGGTGCAGGCCGTCCAGCAGGCGTACGGGGAGCTGCTGGCCCGGGTGCCGGAGGGCCGCCGGCCCTCGCCCGAGGTCCGGGCGATCCGCTGGATGATCGAGGAGCTGCGGGTGAGCTTCTTCGCCCAGGGGCTGGGCACGCCGGCGCCCGTCTCGGAGAAGCGCATCCTCAAGGCGATGGACGCCGCGGCGGCCACCCTCTGACCGCGGCGGGCCCCGTCCGGGAGGTGCCGGACGGGGCCCGCCGCGGCCGGTTCGACCTGGGGCCCCACCATGCAGTACGATCTGTCTTGTTCGCGAGCGAGAGCAGACGAACGGATCAGAAATCTCTGGTCCCGTGGAGCAGTTGGTTAGCTCGCCACCCTGTCAAGGTGGAGGTCGCGGGTTCAAGTCCCGTCGGGATCGCAGTGCAGGCAGAGGCCCGGAGCCGTAAGGTTCCGGGCCTCTGGCGTTCGCGCGGACGGATCGCTGACGGCGGGTCAGCCCCCTACACCGGTCCAGGTCTAGACCTCAAGATAACGACGGCGTGACAGTCGTCACTTATCCGTTCTTGAGATCGGACACTCGGCACCCCCTCCCGACAGGAGGGGATTTAATATGTAAAATTGCACATGCATTCCCGGTAATTCCCCCCACCCCCATCAGCCCCATCGGGAATAGCCGATTCCGGCATGCCGAAGGGCCGTCCCCCCGACCCGGCGGAGTCGGGGACACGGCCCTTCGGGAAAACCCCTGAGACCTGTCAGGCCTCGGTTCGCTGAGCCGGAATCCCGGCCAGCAGGGCACGCACCTCGGCCTCGCGGTAGCGGCGGTGGCCGCCCAGCGTGCGAATGGACGTGAGCTTGCCTGCCTTGGCCCAGCGAGTGACCGTCTTGGGGTCAACGCGGAACATGGTGGCAACCTCCGCCGGCGTGAGCAGAGGTTCAGCGTCAGGGGTACGAGCGGTCATGAGCGGCCTCCTCGGGAGAACCGAACCAGGGCGGTTCTATCCTTCAAATTCTGCACCTTGACCCGCGATGCCCGAAATGGCACACACGGACCGAGTCGGTTATAGGACGAACGGCTTGTCCTGATGTCTACAACTACACCATCCGTCCAGCCCCATCGGCCAAACCGCCTAAATTGGCCCCTCAGGGGTTCAAGCGAGACGGATGGCCATGGACCATCTCATAACGGACAGTCACGATTGTGTGACGTCCGGTGACGAGACGACCAGACCCTCCGCTTCCCCACAAAGTACGCACCACCGTCAGATCGACCCAGAAGTGGACACACCAGGTTGAACTTGGGCTGGTTGTCCCATTTTTGCATATAGGGGTAAGTTCGCGTCAACGGTGAGTAGTGTCACGTTCCTGGGGGATTGACCGGCTCGGGACCTCGGCCCACGGCGCAAGGGCCGAAGGTCCCCCCTTCCCTTACCCCCGTCCGACCCCCGGCTACCCGGCCGGGCTGACCCGGTGTCAGCTGGCGTACCGCAGGGCCAGCACCCGGCGCCAACGGGCCGTCACCGCCTCGTACGCCCGCGCCGCCGCCTCGGTGTCCCCGGCCCGGAGCGCGCCGATCCCGGCCTCGACCTCGGCCACCGAGCGCTCCGCCGCCAGCCCCTCGGCACCGAGCAGGTGCACCAGGCCGCCGTAGTCGAGCTCCACCAGCGAGCGCGGGTGGAACTCCTCCAGCCACCGGCCGACCTGCTCCACGCCCAGCACCAGCTCGCCGCCGGGCCCGCTCCGCGAGCCCGGCACCGCCGTCCGCAGCGCCCGGTAGCCGCGGGCCACCCGCCGGCGTGCCTGCGCCATCGGCGTCAGGTAGAAGAGGGAGGCCGGCACCGGCCGGTCCCCGGCCTCCCCTCCCGGCCCGGCCGGGACGAAGTGCCGGTCCTCCTCGCCGAACGGCAGGCACCAGCGCACCGGCACCTCCCAGCGGGAGGTGAGGATCCACGGCCGGGCGTCCGGGTGCGCCGTCCGCCAGCGCGCCTGGTCGGCCTCCGCCTCGGCCCGGACGGCGGGCGGCAGCACGGTGTCCAGCAGGAAGGCCGGCAGCGTCGCGCGGAGCTCGTCCATCGCCTGCCAGCTGCGCAGCCGGGTCGTCCACGGGCAGATGTAGGTGACCCGGTCGACGACCCGCACCAGCGCCCGCCCGCTCTCCCGGTCGGGCAGCGCGCCCGGGGTCCGTCCGGCCAGCTCCGCCAGGGCCTGCCGCTGCTCGGCCAGGGCGGCCGCGGCGACCGGTTCGGCGGCCCCGTCGGCGTCCGGGCCGTGCTCCGACGCGTACGCCTGCCAGCGGGACCGCTCCGGCTCCGGATAGGCGGCCAGCGGCTCGTACACCCGCAGCTGGGCGGCGTAGGGCGGGAGCACCGAAGTGCGCACGGCGGTCACACCCGGCATCGTCGCACGGCCCGGGGGCCGCCGGGGAGGTGCCGTCCGGGCCCCCCGGTCGTTATGTCCATGGGACCGTCAGGGGGCAGATCGTGCGACGGCCCCGGGGCTAGGCTTCGACCAGACGCCCGCACCACCGCCGCGGGCCCACGAATACTGGAGTCACCACAGTGACCGACGTACACACCGCGTCCGCCGCGCACCCCGCATCAGGAGTGCTCAGCAGGATCTTCGCGAGCGGGCAGGACGCTGCCCCCGGGGACGGCCACGAGCAGGTCGTCCTCTGCCACGACCGGTCGACCGGTCTCAAGGCCGTCATCGCCATCCACTCCACCGCCCTGGGCCCGGCGCTCGGCGGCACCCGCTTCCACCAGTACGACTCCGAGGAGGAGGCGCTGGAGGACGCGCTGCGGCTGTCCCGCGGCATGAGCTACAAGAACGCGCTGGCCGGCCTGGACCTCGGCGGCGGCAAGGCCGTGATCATCGGCAACCCGGCCCCCAGCGCGGAGGGCGGTGACAAGAACGAGGCGATGCTCCGCGCGTACGGCCGCTTCGTCGAGTCCCTGCAGGGCCGCTACGTCACCGCGTGCGACGTGGGCACCTACGTCCAGGACATGGACGTGGTGGCCCGCGAGACCCGCTTCGTCACCGGCCGCTCCCCCGAGTACGGCGGCGCGGGCGACTCCTCGGTGCTGACCGCCTTCGGCGTCTTCCAGGGCATGCGCGCCTCGGCCAAGGCCCGCTGGGGCCAGCCGACGCTGCGCGGCAAGCGGGTCGGCGTCGCCGGCGTCGGCAAGGTCGGCCACTACCTCGTCGGCCACCTGGTCGCGGACGGCGCCGCCGTGGTGGTCACGGACGTCTCCGAGGCGGCCGTGAACCGGGTGCGCGCGGCCCACCCGGAGGTCGAGGTCGCCGCCGACACCGCCGCGCTGCTGCAGTCCGGCCTGGACGTCTACGCGCCCTGCGCCCTGGGCGGCGCGCTGGACGACGCGACCGTCGCGGTGCTCGGTGCGGCCGGCACCGCGGTCGTCTGCGGCGCGGCCAACAACCAGCTGGCGCACGCCGGCGTGGAGAAGGACCTGGCCGACCGCGGCATCCTCTACGCGCCGGACTACCTGGTGAACTCGGGCGGCGTCATCCAGGTCGCCGACGAGATCGAGGGCTTCAACTTCGAGCGCGCCAAGAACAAGGCGACCAAGATCTTCGACACCACCCTGGAGATCTTCACCCGCGCCGCCGCGGACGGCGTGCCGCCGGCGGTCGCCGCCGACCGGCTCGCGGAGAAGCGGATGCGCGAGGTGAGTGCCCTGCGCTCGATCCTGCTCCCGGGTGCCCGCCGGTCCTGATCGTCCGCGTACGGTGGTCCGGAGGGGGCGGAGCGGCTTCGCCCCCCTCCGGATCACAATGTGGAACCGGATTCTCACTTCGTAGCCCGATCGGGCGATACCGAACCCTCTGGCGAGGGATAATCGGAACCGTAAGGACGGGCCCGGGTACGCTCCGGGCAGCCTGCAGAAGCCCGAGAAACCTCCTGTGACCTGGAAAGACCCGGTTTCGGAGGTTGGCCGTGCGCGCCACGTCACACGCGCGACGTACCGTCCGGCGGCGGAAACAGGTACCGTTAATGCTCCAAGGGACGGCTCTCCCACTCCGGGCAGGCCGCTCCTGATCATGAACACGTGTCAGACTCGGGGCCGTGAGCCCCATCGTTGAGGGGGTCGACCCATGGGGCGCGGCCGGGCCAAGGCCAAGCAGACGAAGGTCGCCCGCGAGCTGAAGTACAACAGCGGCGGGTTCGACGCGAACCGTCTGTCTCATGAGCTGGGCGTATCTCCGTCCACCGCGATCGAGCCTGAGCCGATCGAGGACGAGGAGGACGACCCCTACGCGGCGTATGCGGATCTCTACGCCGACGAGGACGAGGACGACGAGGACTCCGCCGACAACGGACACTCCCGCCGCCGAGCCTGACAGCACGCACGAGACCGGCCCGGCGCTCATCGAGCGCCGGGCCGGTCTTCGGCGTGTCCGCGGCCGTACGGGGGCCGCAGGGCCCTCCCGGGCCCCGGTGGGCCCGCCCCCGTGCCGGGCGGGCCCACCGGACGCGCTCAGGCGAGGGTGAAGCCCTCGTAGGAGTTGTAGAGCGCGGCGCCGCCGTCGTGCTCGTCGGTGCGCTCGACGACGTCGCCCAGCAGCCAGGCCTCGACGCCGCGGTCCTCCAGCAGCGCGAGGACGACGTCCACCGAGGACGGCGGGACGACGGCGACCATGCCGACGCCCATGTTGAGGGTCTTCTCGATCTCCAGCGCCTTCATGCCGCCGACCTTGGCCACGGTCTGGAAGACCGGCATCGGCGTCCAGGTGCCGCGGTCCAGGCGGGCGTGCAGGCCGTCCGGGATCACCCGGGCCAGGTTGGCCGCCAGGCCGCCGCCGGTGACGTGCGAGAAGGCGTGGATCTCGGTGGCGCGGGCCAGCGCCAGGCAGTCCAGCGAGTAGATCCGGGTGGGCTCCAGCAGCTCCTCGCCGAGGGTGCGGCCGAACTCCTCGACCTGGCGGTCGAGCTTCCAGCCGGCCTGGTTGAGCAGCACGTGGCGGACCAGCGAGTAGCCGTTGGAGTGCAGGCCCGAGGCGGCCATCGCGATGACCACGTCGCCGGCCCGGACGCGCTCGGCGCCGAGCAGGGCGTCCGCCTCGACGACACCGGTGCCGGCGCCCGCGACGTCGTACTCGTCCGGGCCGAGCAGGCCCGGGTGCTCGGCGGTCTCGCCGCCGATGAGCGCGCAGCCGGCCAGGGCGCAGCCCTCGGCGATGCCCTTGACGATCTGGGCGACCCGCTCCGGGACGACCTTGCCCACGCAGATGTAGTCGGTCATGAACAGCGGCTCGGCGCCGCAGACCACCAGGTCGTCGACGACCATGCCGACCAGGTCGTGGCCGATGGTGTCGTGCTTGTCCATGGCCGAGGCGAGGGCGACCTTGGTGCCGACGCCGTCGGTGGCGGTGGCCAGCAGCGGGCGCTCGTAGCGCTTGAAGGCGGAGGCGTCGAAGAGCCCGGCGAAGCCGCCGAGGCCGCCGACCACCTCGGGGCGGTTGGCCTTCTTCACCCACTGCTTCATGAGCTCGACGGCGCGGTCGCCGGCCTCGATGTCGACACCTGCGGCGGCGTAGGTCGCGCCGCCCTCGTTGCTGGTCACCTTGGTGTGGCCCTTTCAGAAACGGTTAAACCCGTGGGGGCGCGGGGTCTGCGCGGTCGGCCGGGCGGCTCCGTGGAGCGCCCGGCCGCGCAGTGCCCCGCGCCCCGGGTGGTACATCGTGCTACGGCCGGCGGAGCGCGTCCGCCGCGCCGTGCCCGCCGATCAGGGACTGGACGCCGTCCAGGTCGCTGGTCGGCTTGCCGCGGACGGCCGGCGGCTGCTGGCTGCCGGCGATCTCGGCCTCCAGGAGCAGCTTGCCGAGCAGGGCCGGGTCCGGCAGCTCCATCGGGTACTCGCCGTCGAAGCAGGCCCGGCAGAGCCTGTCCTTGGGCTGCTTGGTGGCCTCGATCATGCCGTCGATCGAGATGTACGCCAGCGAGTCGGCGCCGAGCGTGCGGCCGATCTCCTCGATGGTCATGCCGTTGGCGATCAGCTCCGCGCGGGTGGCGAAGTCGATGCCGAAGAAGCACGGCCACTTGACCGGCGGCGAGGAGATCCGGATGTGGACCTCGGCGGCGCCCGCCTCGCGGAGCATCTTGACCAGGGCGCGCTGGGTGTTGCCGCGGACGATGGAGTCGTCCACGACCACCAGGCGCTTGCCCCGGATGACCTCCTTGAGCGGGTTGAGCTTGAGCCGGATGCCGAGCTGGCGGATGGTCTGGCTGGGCTGGATGAAGGTGCGGCCCACGTAGGCGTTCTTCACCAGGCCGGAGCCGTAGGGGATGCCGCTGGCCTCGGCGTAGCCGATGGCGGCCGGCGTGCCGGACTCCGGGGTCGCTATCACCAGGTCGGCCTCGACGGGCGCCTCGGCGGCCAGCTTGCGCCCCATCTCCACGCGGGAGAGGTGCACGTTGCGGCCGGCGATGGTGGTGTCGGGGCGGGCCAGGTAGACGTACTCGAAGACGCAGCCCTTGGGCTTGGCCTCGGCGAAGCGCGAGGTGCGCATCCCCTGCTCGTCGACGGCGATGAGCTCGCCGGGCTCGACCTCGCGGATGAACGAGGCGCCGACGATGTCGAGGGCCGCCGTCTCGGAGGCGACCACCCAGCCGCGCTCCAGCCGGCCGAGCACCAGCGGGCGGATGCCCTGCGGGTCGCGGGCGGCGTAGAGCGTGTGCTCGTCCATGAAGACGAGCGAGAAGGCGCCCTTGACCTGGGGCAGGACCTTCCGGGCGGTCTCCTCGATGGAGAGGTCCGGGTGGCCGGCGAGCAGCGCGGTCACCAGGTCGGTGTCGTTGGTCGCGGCCGTCCGCCCGGAGCGGGAGACGTGCTCCTCGCCGGGCAGCTCGGCGACCATCGCCGCCAGTTCGGCGGTGTTCACCAGGTTTCCGTTGTGGCCGAGGGCCAGCGACCCGTGAACGGTCGCCCGGAAGGTCGGCTGGGCGTTCTCCCAGACCGACGAACCTGTTGTCGAGTAGCGGGCATGTCCGACGGCGATGTGCCCGTGCAACGACCCCAGGGAGGTCTCGTCGAAGACCTGGGAGACGAGTCCCATGTCCTTGAAGACGAGAATCTGGGAGCCGTTGCTCACTGCGATGCCCGCGGATTCCTGACCGCGGTGCTGCAGGGCATAGAGGCCGAAGTACGTGAGCTTGGCGACCTCCTCGCCGGGAGCCCAGACACCGAAGACGCCGCAAGCGTCCTGGGGGCCTTTCTCGCCGGGAAGAAGATCGTGGTTGAGTCGTCCGTCACCACGTGGCACGCCTTCGAGTCTAGGACAGTTCCGTACGCCTTCCCGAACAGGGGAGCCGCGGATTATTGGCCGAACCGACGGCAACGCGCGTAGACAAAACCCCTTACACCGCGCGCCATTTCTCCGGAGCGTTTTCCGGCGATCGGCGCACTCCCTTGTCACGCGCGCTCTTCGGGGCGCGGACCCGCCTGACGGGGCGTCGGCCGGCGGGGTCCGGCGTGATCCTGCTCACCCGGCGGGCAGCAGCAGCGCCCAGGCCCCCGGATGCACCGTCCACGTCCGATGCCGGACCGGCCCGACGGGGCAGCCGTCGGCGCTGTAGCCGAAGCTCCGACCGGCCACGCTGAGCGCGGCGACGCGCAGCCGGCGCTCCGCCCCCGCGGTGCGGATGACCAGCTCCAGCTCGCCGCCGGCCGGCCTGGCCTCCAGCAGCCGGATCCGCTCGTGGACGTCGGCGAGCAGCCGCCCGTCCGCCTCGACCCGCATCGGGGTGGACTCCGGGTCGGGAACGGTCGCCTGGTCGGGCGCAGCCCGTTTCGCCCATAGCGAACGCAGTGACGGCAGGGCCCGGCGGGGCTCCGCGCCGATCCGCAACGCGGTGAGCACCACCCCGCCGCCGTCGTCCACCACCAGGTCGAGCTTGCGCGGGGCGCCCCCGAGCACCGCCCGGGCGGCAGCCACCGGCTGCTCCGGCACCCCGAGCGCGCGGCAGGCGAGGACGGTGCCGGCCGGGCCGACCGGAACCACCCCGACCGGATCCGTGCCCAGGTCACGCTGCCGGTGGAGGGCCTGCAGCACCTTGTGCACGGCCTGGTCGGAGCCGATCACGACCGGTCTGCGACGGCCCCGGTGGGAGAGCACGCGGTCGAGTTCGGACCGGCTCTCGGGCAGCACGACCTTCGCGTCGGCGCCTCCGCACAGCACGTCCCGGGCGATCCGCACCGACTCGCCGTCGGCCCGTCCGGCCGCCGGGTCGACCAGCACCAGCAGCGGCTCCCCCGCACCGCGTCCGTCGGGGCGGGATGCGGGCGTGGACAGGGACGACACGACCGGTCCTTCCTCAGGTAATCTCTCGGTGCAAGAGCCCCTTGCGCTATTGCGCCAGGGGCTTCGTCTATCTCGGGGCAGACTGCGGTCTTCGGCAGGATGCCCCAACCGGAAGGGGTGTACGCCTGTGCCGGCACTCGTGCTCGTTGGCGCCCAGTGGGGAGACGAGGGCAAGGGGAAGGCTACTGACCTCCTCGGTGGCTCCGTCGACTACGTCGTCCGCTACCAGGGCGGCAACAACGCCGGTCACACGGTGGTCATCGGCGACCAGAAGTATGCCCTCCACCTGCTGCCTTCCGGCATCCTCAGCCCGAACGTGACCCCGGTCATCGGCAACGGCGTCGTGATCGACCCGGGCGTGCTGCTCTCCGAGCTGCAGGGCCTGAACGAGCGCGGCATCGACACCTCCAAGCTGCTGATCTCGGGCAACGCCCACCTGATCACGCCGTACCACCGCACCCTGGACAAGGTCACCGAGCGCTTCCTCGGCAAGCGCAAGATCGGCACCACCGGCCGCGGCATCGGCCCCGCCTACGCGGACAAGATCAACCGCGTGGGCATCCGGGTCCAGGACCTCTTCGACGAGTCGATCCTCCAGCAGAAGATCGAGGCGGCGCTGCACGACAAGAACCAGATCCTGGTCAAGCTCTACAACCGCCGCGCGATGCCGGCCGAGCTGGTCGTGCAGGAGTACCTCGGCTACGCCGAGAAGATCCGCCCCTTCCTCGCCGACACCACCCTCGTCCTCGACCAGGCGCTGAAGGCGAACAAGGTCGTCCTGCTGGAGGGCGGCCAGGGCACCCTGCTGGACGTCGACCACGGCACGTACCCCTTCGTGACCTCGTCGAACCCGACCTCGGGCGGCGCCTGCACCGGTGCCGGCATCGGCCCCACCAAGATCGACCGGGTCATCGGCATCCTCAAGGCGTACACCACCCGCGTCGGCTCGGGCCCCTTCCCGACCGAGCTGCTCGACGAGGACGGCGAGGCGCTGCGCCGGATCGGCGGCGAGCGCGGCGTCACCACCGGCCGCGACCGCCGCTGCGGCTGGTTCGACGCGGTGATCGCCCGCTACGCCACCCGCGTCAACGGCCTCACCGACTTCTTCCTGACCAAGCTGGACGTGCTCACCGGCTGGGAGCAGATCCCGGTCTGCGTGGCGTACGAGATCGACGGCCGCCGGGTCGAGGAGCTCCCCTACAACCAGTCGGACTTCCATCACGCGAAGCCGGTCTACGAGACCCTTCCGGGCTGGAGCGAGGACATCTCGAAGGCCCAGACCTTCGCCGACCTGCCGAAGAACGCGCAGGCCTACGTGAAGGCCCTGGAGGAGATGTCCGGGGCGCCGATCTCGGCGATCGGCGTCGGCCCCGGCCGCACCGAGACCATCCAGATCAACTCCTTCCTGTAGGACTCGCGTCCGGACCCGTCCGGGACGCCTCGGGGACACCCGCCGGAGGGCCCCGCACCGAGCTCGGTGCGGGGCCCTTCCGCACGCCCGGGAACCTTTGCACTAGTTCATAAGTCGATTGCTCCTAGTGCACAACGGGTCTATGGTCGACGGCATGACCGCGAAGCTGCCCGCCCCGACCGTCCTGACCGGCCGCCACGTCCGGCTGGAACCGCTGACCCCGGAGCACGTGCCGGACCTCTTCGCCGCGAGCGGCGGCGACGAGGAGGTGTGGCGCTGGCTGCCGTACGAGGCGCCGGCCACCGAGGAGGCGATGGCCGCGAACGTCGCCGGCCGGCTCGCCGACGCGGCCTCGGGCGGCTGCGTCCCGTTCGCCGTGGTCTCCACCGCGGACGGCCGGGCGGTCGGCGTCACCTGCTACCTCGACTTCAGTGCGCGCGACGAGCTCGTGGAGATCGGCGGCACCTGGTACGCCCGGCGGGTCTGGCGCACCGCGGTGAACACCGAGTCCAAGCTGCTGCTGCTCACCCACGCCTTCGAGGAGCTCGGCATGGGCCGCGTCACCTGGAAGACCGACCACCTCAACGAGCGCTCGCAGAACGCGATCCGCCGCCTCGGCGCCCGGTACGAGGGCACCCTGCGCCGCCACCGCCGCCGGCCGGACGGCAGCTGGCGCGACAGCGTCTACTTCTCGATGCTCCACGACGAGTGGCCCGCGGCGAAGGCCCGGCTGACGGATCGCCTCGCCGAGGGCTGATCCGCCGCCCGCGGCAACGGCAGCGGCCGGCACCCCGGTGGTCGGGGCGCCGGCCGCGTGCGGGCCGCTCGGGCCGGCTCAGGCGATCGACGCGGCGACGATGGCGGCGACCGAGAGGTTGCAGGCGGCGGTCACCCAGACCGCCGGGTGCGGCTCGGGGTCGACCAGCACCTCGCCGAGCTTGCCCGGGGTCAGCAGGTCCACCAGCCAGAACGCGGCGGCCATCAGCACCAGGCCGAGCAGGCCGAAGAGCGCGGTCGCGGCCAGGCCCTTCCCGAACTCGTCGTAGGTGTACATGATCGCGGTGAAGACGATGCCGCCGATGCCGATCAGCGCGGAGCTGAGCACCACGGCGGCGTTGCGGTTGCGCTCCAGCCAGATCTGCCGGCCGAGCTTGCCCGGCGTCAGGGCGTCGACCAGGCCCACGCCGAGCAGCAGCAGCACCAGGCCCACGGCGCCGTAGGCGGCGGCCACGCCGAGGCCGTGGACGATGTCGTTCATGCTGCTCCCCCCAGGGCGGAGTGCCACGCCAGGTGCCACCCGAAGTGTCAAGGACCGGCAAAAGATATCCCATGGTTCCGCCGCTGGGGAGCCTTAAGTACCATCACCCGTCATGACGCAGACCGACCCCTCCTCCGCCCGCCGCCGCTCGGGCGTCGTCGCCCTCGGCATGGTGGGGACGCTGGCGCTGGCCCTCACCGGCTGCTCGTCGTCCGGCGGCAGCGCACCCCGGCGCTGCGTCGACCCCGGCACCCTCAAGGTGCTCGACGACCACTCCTGCTCCACGGGCACCACCGCGGCCGCCGGTCGCTGGTACTACTGCGGCTCCGGCTCGCTGACCGCCGCCGGCGGCACCTTCGACAAGGCCGCCACCAAGCGCGGCGGCTTCGGCTGCCCGAGCGGCGGCTCCGGCTCGAGCGGGGGCTGACCGCGATGCGCCGCCGCACCGTCGAACCGCGGCCGGGCTGGCAGGCCGCGGTCGAGGCCCAGGGCCTGATCTACGCCGTCTGCGAGGACCCGCGCAACCCCGGCACCGAGTACGCGTACTGGGACGAGAGCGCCTACTACGAGTTCTCGCTGCCGGAGGTCGAGGCGCTGGAGGAGGTGGTCGAGGAACTCCACGGGATGTGCCTGGAGGCCGCCGACCACGTGGTGCGGACGGGCCGGTTCGCCGACTACGGCATCACCGACCCGCGGCTCGCCGAGGTGATCGCCACCTCCTGGCGGCGGCGCGAGGAACAGCCGTCCCTGTACGGGCGGTTCGACCTGGCGTACGACGGCACCGGCCCGGCCAAGATGTTCGAGTACAACGCGGACACCCCGACCTCGCTGATCGAGGCCGCCAGCCCGCAGTGGTTCTGGATGGAGGAGCGCTTCCCCGAGGCGGACCAGTGGAACTCGCTGCACGAGCGGCTGGTCGCCGCCTGGAGCCGGCAGAAGGAACTGCTGCCGCCCGGCCCGGTGCACTTCGCGCACTCCCGCGGCGACTTTGAGGGCGAGGACTGGATGACCACCCTCTACCTCCAGGAGACCGCCGAGCAGGCCGGCCTGGAGACGGTGTCGATCGCCGTGGAGGACATCGGCCTGGACGGGCTGACCGGCCGGTTCGTCGACCTGCAGCACCGCTACATCCGCTCCGCGTTCAAGCTGTACCCGTGGGAGTGGCTGGCGGAGGACGAGTTCGGCGCCCAGCTGCTGGCCACCGTCGACCTCGGCGGCTCCACCGGCTCCACGCTGTGGATCGAGCCGCCGTGGAAGATGCTGCTCTCCAACAAGGCGCTGCTGGCGGTGCTGTGGGAGCTCCACCCCGGCCACCCCAACCTTCTGCCGGCCTACCTGGACGGGCCGCGCGAGCTCGCCGCCACCGGGTACGCGGCCAAGCCGCTGCTCGGCCGGGAGGGTTCGGGCGTGCGGATCGTGGAGCCGGGCGGGGACGAGACCCTGCTGCCGGCCTGGGCCGGCGACCCGGACCGCTACGGCGACGAGGGCTTCTGCTACCAGCAGCTCTGCCCGCTGCCGGTGTTCGACGGCAACCAGCCGGTGCTGGGGGCCTGGGTGGTGGACGGCGAGGCCGCCGGACTCGGCATCCGCGAGACGCACGACTCGCCGATCACCCACGTCGGCGCGCGCTTCCTGCCGCACGTCATCGTCTGAGCACCGGCCGGCCCGCGGCGGGGGCACCGCCGCGGGCCGACGGGGCGTCAGGCGTTGTGCTCGACCATCCGGTCCAGGCAGACGGCGACGGCGAGCAGCAGCGGCACGTCCGCGCCGTCCGCGATCTCCACGCCGTAGGTGTCGCGGATCCGGAACCACTTGCGGGAGATCTCGGCGACCGTCCCGCCGTCCGACTCGACCTTGTACTCCTTGTCGATGAGGTCGCCGTGCACCTCCAGCTCGCCGCCGGCCTCCAGTTCCACCAGGTACTTGTCGCGGAACGGCGTGAAGAGCTTCTTGCGGACGGTCGCGACGGTGTCGCCCTCGGCGTTCTCGATCCGCATCGCGTCGCGGACGGTGAGCACCTTCTCCTTGATCACGGCGACCACGGTGCCGGACGGGTCCTGCAGCTCGAAGGTGTCGCGCAGCCGCAGCACCTTGCCGTCCACCAGGAAGGCCTTCTCGCCGTCGCCGTCCTCGATCCAGTAGTCGTCGCCGACCGCGAACAGCCGCTCCTTGACCACGTACTTCATGCCTGCCTGCTTCCCTCGACGGACACTGCCGAGCACATCGTGCCGGATGCCGGGGCGCAGGTCAGCCCTCGGCCGCGCGGCGGGGCGCGGAGACCGGCCGTCCGGGTGCCGTCAGTCCGCGGCGGGCCGGGCGCGCAGCCGGCGCAGCATCCGGGCGTCCTGGAAGCCGACCGCGCGGGCGGCCGACTCGACGGTGGCGCCCTGGCCGATCAGGTGCTCGGCGTGCTCCAGCCGCAGCTGCTGCTGGTAGCGCAGCGGGGTGAGACCGGTCGCCTCGGTGAAGCGCCGGGTGAGGGTCCGTTCGCTGACGCCGGCGCCGGCGGCGAGCCCCGTGAGCAGCAGCGGGTCGGTGAACCGGGCGTCGATGACGTCCTGCACCCGGTGCACGGCGTCGCTGAGGTGGGCGCGGTGCCGCAGCATCGCGCTGTCCTGCTGCTCGTCCCCGTTGCGGCGGGTGTGGACGACCATCGTGCGGGCCACCTGGGCGGCGACGTACGGGCCGTGGCGGACGGCCAGCAGGTGCAGTGCCAGGTCGATCCCGCTGGCGATCCCGGCGGAGGTGAGGACGCTGCCGTCCTGGACGAACAGCACGTCGGGGACGACGGAGGCCCGCGGGTAGCGGCGGGCGAGCTCGTCCTGGAGGTCGTGGTGGGTGGTGCAGCGGCGGCCGTCCAGCAGGCCGGCCCGGCCGAGCGCGTCCGCGCCGGAGCAGATGCTCGCCACCGTGCCGCCGGCGGTGTGGTGGGCGACCACCCGTTCCAGGGTCTCCCGGGTGAACACCGGTCCGGTCGGCAGGCTCGGCGAGCGCCAGCCGGGGACGACCACCAGGTCGTCGGCGGCCAGCTCGGGCCACCGGGTGGCGGCCTTCAGCCCGATGCCCTGCGCGGTGGTGACGTCCTCCTGCTCGGCCACGTACCCGATCTCCCAGGGGTGGCCGAGGTCGGCCGCCGCGGAGAACACCTGGGCCGGACCGGCGAGGTCCAGCAGGTGCAGCCGCGGCGCCAGCAGGAAGACCGCCCTGGTCACGATCCGGTCAGCTCCTCCACGGTGGCGATCCGGGCGAAGCGCCGTGCGAGGGCGTACTCGGTCCGCGCGATGATCTCGTCGGTGGACAGGGTACGCGGGTCGGCGAGGACCTCCGCCAGGCTGCGGCCGGCCGGGGCGTCCCGGTGCTCGATCGGGTGGGTGGCGGTGGCGTCGGTGACGAACACGACCTGGTAGCCGAGGTCGGAGGCGACCCGGGCGGTGGTCTCGCAGCACTGCTCGGTGCGGATCCCGCTGACCACCACCTCGCCGATGCCGTGCCGGGTGAGCTGCTGCTGCAGGTTGGTGGTGGTGAAGGCGTTGTGCGAGGTCTTGGTGAGGACGGGCTCGCCGTCCTCGGGCTTGAGGCCGTCCATCAGCCGGACGTGGCCGGACTCCGGGTCGAAGGGGGTGCCGCTGCCCGGTTCGGTGTGCAGGATCCACACCACGAGGTCGCCCTTCTCCCGGGCGGCGGCGACCAGTCGGCCGACCTTGTCGGCGATCCCCGGGTCGGAGACGGCCTCCCAGTTGGGCAGGCGGCGGAAGGACTCCTGGACGTCGATCACGACGAGTGCGCTCTTCATGTCCTCCATGGTGGCCGCCGGCGGGCCCGAGCCCCAGACATGATCACGCCCCGCACCGGAACGATCCGGTCACCGGCGGGGCGGTCCGGCTCAGCCGGTCAGGTGCCAGAGCAGCCGGTAGTAGGCCGTCCGTTCCGCGTCCGGTGCGATGCCGTAGGCGTCCAGCAGCGGCCGCTCCCAGCCCGGCCCGTAGTTCCACACGGTGCTCCAGGTGGCGACGGCGAGGTCGGCCCAGCGGTCGGCGACGCCGAGCGCGCCCAGGTCGACGTGGCCGCTCGGGCGGCCGTCCTCGCCGACCAGGGTGTTGGGCGCGCAGGCGTCGCCGTGGCAGACCACCGGCCCGTCGGGCGGCGGGACGTCGGCGAGGGCGGCCAGCGCCCGGTCGACGGTGCGGAAGCGCGGCAGTCCCTCCGGCCGGTCCGCCAGGGAGGTCCGGCCGGCCGCGGCACGGGCACGGGCGGCCTCCAGCCGCGGCCCGGCGGACCAGTCGAACGGGCAGTCGGCGGCGGGCAGCGCCTCGTGCAGGGCGCGCAGCCCCTCGCCGACGGCCCGCACCGCGGCGGCGGGCTCGCGCAGCCAGCGCCCGTCCACCGCCGAGCGGCCGGGCAGGCCGGCCGTGACCAGCCAGGAGCCCTCGTCGTCGGCGCCCTCGTCGAGCACCTGCGGCACCGCGGCGTGGCGGGCCGCCCAGCGCAACCGCACCGCCTCCGCCGTGAAGGTGCCGCGGCCGACCGGCAGCCACTTCACGAACTGCCGCCCGCCGTCCGCGCCGACCTGGAAGGTCAGCCCGCCGAGCGTGTTGCGCCACACGGCCCGCACCGGCCGGCCCCGCGCGAACCCGGCGACGAACGACGGCACCTCGACCGACCCCGGGGGCGTACTGGCGATGATCACCGGATCATTCTCGCCCCCGCCGCCCGGGACCGGAATGGTTCTCACGCGCATCGGGTTTGATTGGGGCATGGCTTCTCGTGCACGCGTACGCGCCCCCGAACTGGCGGGCAAGGGCGGATGGCTCAACACCGGCGGCAAGGACCTGTCGCTGGCCGACCTCCGCGGCAAGATCGTCATCGCGGACTTCTGGACCTTCTGCTGCATCAACTGCCTCCACGTCCTGGACGAACTCCGGGAGCTGGAGGAGAAGCACCGCGACACGGTGGTGATCGTCGGCGTCCACTCGCCGAAGTTCGTCCACGAGGCCGACCACCGCGCGGTGGTCGACGCGGTGGCCCGGTACGAGGTGCACCACCCGGTGCTGGACGACCCGGAGCTCGCCACCTGGAAGCAGTACGCGGTGCGGGCCTGGCCGACGCTGGTGGTGATCGATCCCGAGGGGTACGTCGTCGCGCAGCACGCCGGCGAGGGCCACGCGCACGCGATCGCCGCCCTGGTCGAGGAGCTGGAGGCCGAGCACGCCGCCAAGGGCACGCTGCGCCGCGGCGACGGCCCGTACGTGGCGCCCGAGCCGCAGGCCGGCGACCTGAAGTTCCCGGGCAAGGCGGTGCGGCTGCCGGACGGCCACTACCTGGTGGCCGACTCCGGGCACCACTCGCTGGTGGAGCTGGCCGAGGACGGCGAGACGGTGCTGCGCCGGATCGGCGACGGCGAGCGCGGCCTGGTGGACGGCGCCGCGCCGCGGTTCAGCGAGCCGCAGGGCCTCGCCCTCGTCCCGGAGGGCCTCGGCCTCGGCTACGACGTGGTGGTGGCGGACACCGTGAACCACGCGCTGCGTGGCCTGCGGCTCGCCGACGGCAGCGTCACCACGCTGGCCGGCACCGGCCGGCAGTGGTGGCAGGGATCGGCGACCGCCGGCCCGGCCCGCGAGGTCGACCTCTCCTCGCCCTGGGACGTCGCCTGGTTCGACGGCCGGGTGTGGATCGCCATGGCGGGCGTGCACCAGTTGTGGGCCTTCGACCCGGCGGCCGGCACGGTCGCCGTCGCGGCCGGCACCACCAACGAGGGCCTGGTCGACGGCCCGGTGGCCGAGGCCTGGTTCGCCCAGCCGTCGGGCCTGGCGGTGTCCGCGGACGGCGAGCGGCTCTGGGTGGCCGACTCGGAGACCTCGGCGGTGCGCTGGGTTTCACGTGAAACCGGCTCGGTGCACACCGCGGTCGGCACCGGCCTGTTCGACTTCGGCCACCGCGACGGCGCCGCCGACCAGGCGCTGCTGCAGCACCCGCTGGGCGTCACCGTGCTGCCGGACGGCTCGGTCGCGATCAGCGACACCTACAACCACGCGCTGCGCCGCTTCGACCCGGAGACCGGCGAGGTGACCACCCTCGCCACGGACGTCCGCGAGCCCTCCGGCGCCGTGGTCGTGGACGGCGACATCGTCGTGGTGGAGTCCGCCCGGCACCGGCTGACCCGGCTGCGCTTGCCCGAGGAGGCCGTCCGGGTCGAGTCGGTGGCGCACCGCACGCAGCGCGCCGCCACCGAGGTCGCCCCCGGGGCCCTGCGGCTGGACGTGGTCTTCCAGGCCCCGTCCGGGCAGAAGCTGGACGAGCGCTACGGCCCGTCGACCCGGCTGCTGGTCAGCTCCACCCCGCCGGAGCTGCTGCTCTCGGGCGAGGGTGCGGACACCGACCTCTCCCGCGAGCTGGTGCTGAGCGGGGCGGTCGCCGAGGGCGTGCTGCACGTGTCGGCGATGGCGGCGTCCTGCGACGACGACCCGGAGATCGAGTACCCGGCCTGCCACGTGCACCAGCAGGACTGGGGCGTGCCGGTGAAGCTGGTGGCCGACGGCGTGAGCCGACTGCCGCTGGTCCTCGCCGGCATGGAGTGACCGGCCCGGAGTGAACGGGGGCCGTCCGCGCGGCGGCCCCCACCGCCCGCGGACCGGCCCCCGGGGCCCCGGCTCAGCCCTCCAGGAACGCCTTGAGGGCGCTCGCCAGCAGGTACGGGTCCTCGGCGCCGCAGAGCTCGCGGGCGGAGTGCATGGAGAGCGCGGCGATGCCGCAGTCCACGGTGGTGATGCCGAGTCGCGCCGCGGTGATCGGGCCGATGGTGGTGCCGCAGGGCATGGCGTTGTTGGAGACGAAGGTCTGCCACGGCACGCCGGCCTTCTCGCAGGCGGCGGCGAACACGGCCCGGCCGACGCCGTCGGTGGCGTACCGGTTGTTGACGTTGACCTTCAGGATCGGGCCGCCGTTGGGCATCGGGTGGTGGCCCGGCTCGTGCCGCTCGCTGTAGTTGGGGTGCACGGCGTGCCCCATGTCGGAGGAGAGGCAGACGGTGCCGGCCAGCGCCCGGGCGCGGTCCTCGGTGGTGCCGCCGCGGGCGTACACGGTGCGCTCCAGCACGTTGCCGAGCAGCGGACTCTGCGCGCCGGTGTCGGACTCGCTGCCGGTCTCCTCGTGGTCGAAGGCGGCGAGCACCGGGATGTACGCGAGCGGGGCGTCGCCGGTGGCGGCGGCGGCCAGCGCGGCGGTGCCGGCGTGCACCGAGAGCAGGTTGTCCAGCCGGGGGCCGGCCAGCAGTTCGCGGTCGCGGCCGAGGTAGGAGGCGGGCTGCACGTCGTGGGTCATGAGGTCCCAGCCGGCCACGTCGGCGGCGGCCACGCCGGCCCTGCCCGCGACGTACTCGAGGAGCGCGCCCTCGGTCACCTCGCCGATCCCCCAGATCGGGGTGAGGTGACGCTGCTTGTCGAGCTTCAGGCCCTCGTTGACGGCGCGGTCCAGGTGGATCGCGAGCTGCGGGACGCGCAGCAGCGGCTCGTCGATCTGCACCAGCCGGGCGGTGCCGTCGCGCAGCGCGAGGCGGCCGGAGATGCCGAGGTCCCGGTCGAGCCAGGTGTTCAGCGGGACGCCGCCGTAGATCTCCACGGCGACCTGGCGCCAGCCGGAGGAGCCGGTGTCCGGGATCGGCTTGACCCGGAGGTTGGGCGAGTCGGTGTGGGTGCCGACCACTCGGAACGGCGTCTCGGGGCCCGCCCCCTCGGGCACGTACCAGGCGATCAGCGCGCCCCCGCGGATCAGGTACCGGCCGCCGGCCTCGGCCCCCCAGGCGTCGGTCTCCAGGACCCTGCGGAAGCCCGCCTTCTCCAGCCGCTCGGCCGACGCGGCCACGGCGTGGTAGGGCGAGGGTGCGGCGCCGAGGAAGGCGATCAGATCGTCGGTGTGCGTCCGGTCGAAGTGGGCCGGGCGGTCGGCGGTCGACATGCTGCTCCTGGGTTGAGGGAGGTCGGACGCCGGATGGGGGTACCGGGTCCGCATCTGAGCATATGCCCGTACACGGACATGACGCGGCGAACTCAAAAACGGTGACACAACGGTGAGAACACCGGGACACAGTGCATTCCCGACCGACCGTCATGCCGCCCGCGACGTTCCGTTTGCCCGGTTCCGTCCGACGGTGAAACGCCGTGGGGCCCGGTCGACGGACCGGGCCCCACGGCGTGAGGGTGTGTCAGGCAGACTTCAGGGGGCTCAGAAGGCCTCCTCCGCGAGCTCCATGATCTCGTTGTCCACGGCCTCCGCGATCAGGCGCTGCGGGGCGGTGGTGGGCAGGACGTTGCGGGCGAAGAAGCGGGCCGCGGCGACCTTGCCCCGGTAGAACGGGACGTCCTTCTCGGAGGCGCCGGCCTCCAGCTTGGCCAGCGCGACGGCGGCCTGGCGGAGCAGCAGCCAGCCGATGACGACGTCGCCGGAGACCAGCAGCAGGCGGGTGGCGTTGAGGCCGACCTTGTACATGTTGGCGACGTCCTGCTGGACGGCGGTCAGGTCGGCGAGCATCTTGCCGACGATCGCCTCCAGGTCGCCGGCGGCCTTGCCGAGCGCCTCGCGCTCGGCGGCCAGGGCGTCGCCGCCCTCGCCGGTGGCGATGAACTTCTGGATCTGCTCGGAGACGGCGGTGAGCGCCTGGCCGCCGTCCTTGACGATCTTGCGGAAGAAGAAGTCCTGGCCCTGGATGGCGGTGGTGCCCTCGTACAGGGTGTCGATCTTGGCGTCGCGGATGTACTGCTCGATCGGGTACTCCTGCAGGTAGCCGGAGCCGCCGAAGGTCTGCAGGGACTGGGCGAGCTGCTCGTAGGACTTCTCCGAGCCGTAGCCCTTGACGATCGGCAGGAGCAGGTCGTTCAGGCGCTCGGCGGCCTCGTCGCTCTCGCCGCGCAGGCGGGCGGCCAGCACGTCGTCCTGGACGGAGGCGGTGTAGAGCACCAGGGCGCGCATGCCCTCGGCGTACGCCTTCTGCGTCATCAGCGAGCGGCGGACGTCGGGGTGGTGGGTGATGGTGACGCGCGGGGCGGTCTTGTCCAGGAAGTTGGCGATGTCCGCACCCTGCACGCGCTCCTTGGCGTACTCGAGGGCGTTCAGGTAACCGGTGGACAGGGTGGCGATCGCCTTCGTGCCGACCATCATGCGGGCGAACTCGATGATCTTGAACATCTGGCGGATGCCGTCGACCTTCTCGCCGAGCAGCCAGCCCTTGGCCGGGTGCTTGGCGCCGAAGGTCATCTCGCAGGTGTTCGAGGCCTTGAGGCCCATCTTGTGCTCGACGTTGGTGGCGTAGACGCCGTTGCGCTCGCCGAGCTCGCCGGTCTCCCAGTCGAAGTCGTACTTCGGCACGATGTAGAGGCCGAGGCCCTTGGTGCCGGGCTTGCCGCCCTCGGGGCGGGCCAGCACCAGGTGGATGATGTTGTCGGACATGTCGTGCTCACCGGAGGTGATGAAGCGCTTCACGCCCTCGATGTGCCAGGAGCCGTCCTCCTGCTTGATCGCCTTGGTGCGGCCGGCGCCGACGTCCGAGCCGGCGTCCGGCTCGGTCAGCACCATGGTGGCGCCCCAGAGGCCGTCGACCATGCGCTGGGCGACCTTGTGCTGCTCCTCGGTGCCCTCCTCGTAGACGACGCCGGCGAAGGCCGGGCCGGAGGAGTACATCCAGATGGCGGGGTTCGAGCCGAGGACCTGCTCCGCGTAGGCCCAGACCAGGGAGGACGGGGTGACCTGGCCGCCGATGCCCTCCGGGATGCCCAGGCGCCACCACTCGGCGTCCATGAAGGTCTGGTAGCTCTTCTTGAAGGTGGCCGGGACCGGCGCGGTGTTGGTCTCCGGGTCGAAGACCGGCGGGTTGCGGTCGGTGTCGGTGAAGGACGCGGCGAGGTCGTTCTCGGCGAGGCGGGAGATCTCGCTGAGGATGTTCTTCGCGGTGTCGACGTCCATGTCGGCGAACGGGCCGGTGCCGTACACCTGCTCGCGGCCGAACACCTCGAACAGGTTGAACTCCACGTCCCGCAGGTTGGACTTGTAGTGACCCATGACCGTTTCTCCGGTTCGTCTGCTTGCCGTGGGCCCGCCGATCGAGCGCCACTTACCCACCAGTACGCACCATGATGCTACCCGGCAGTAACTTGGGCAAGCCCTCTCACGGCAAAGCCTTATGAACGTGGTCACGTCCCACAACCCCGGACGCGCACACCTTGTGAGATCCGTCCCCCCTGCGGGACGCCCCGGCCCGGTAGCCTTGCCCCGTGTACGGCTACGAGCAGACCGCGTACCAGGACCCCTACCAGCAGCAGGCGGGGATGAACGGCATGCCCGGCCCCGGCCCGTACGGCGACCCCCAGCAGGGGGGCGCCCAGCAGTCCCTCTACCCGGAACCCTCGCCGCCCTCGCTGGCCGACGCCGTCCGGGCCTTCACGACCGGCTCGATGCCGGTCGAGGACTTCCAGGCGATCTTCATCACCTCGAAGGTGCACTGCCCGCGCGGCGACCGCCCCGGCTTCCTCGCCCTGCACAACACCCCGACGCCGGTGATCCCGATGTTCAGCTCGCTCAAGGAGCTGCGGCGCTACGCCGGCAAGGAGTCCAAGCACTTCAGCGTCACCGGCGCGGAGGTCCTGGACCTGCTGCCGACCGGCTACGGCTTCGCCCTCGACATGGAGGGCGAGCACCGGATGGTCTTCGACGCGAAGGCGGTCGAGCAGATGGTCGACTTCACCATGCGCCGGATGTACGGCTGACCCCACCCCCGCGGGAGGCGTACGGCCTCCCGCACAGCCGCACCCATTTAGTTCAATGTTCAACTTGCTATTGGTTGAGGATTGAACTAATCTTTCGGACGTAGGCCAGAGAACCCCTGAAGGAGGCCGACATGCCCGCCGTGACCGTCGAGAACCCGCTGACCCTGCCGCGCGTCACCACCCCCGACCCCGCCGCGGTCGCCCGCCCGGTGCTGGCGGTCGCCACCGCTCCGGAGGGCTTCGAGGGCGAGGGCTTCCCCGTCCGCCGCGCCTTCGCCAAGATCAACACCAAGTTCCTCGACCCGTTCATCATGATGGACCAGATGGGCGAGGTGGAGTACGCCGCCGGGGAGCCCAAGGGCACCCCGTGGCACCCGCACCGCGGCTTCGAGACCGTCACCTACCTGATCGACGGCGAGTTCATCCACAAGGACTCGCACGGCGGCGGCGGCCACCTCGGCGGCGGCGACACCCAGTGGATGACGGCCGGCTCGGGCATCCTGCACATCGAGACCCCGCCGGAGTCGCTGGTCCTCAGCGGCGGCCTGTTCCACGGCATCCAGCTGTGGGTCAACCTGCCCGCGAGCGACAAGATGACCCAGCCGCGCTACCAGGACATCCACGGCGGCCACGTGAAGCTGCTGACCAGCCCGGACGGCGGCGCCGTGCTGCGGCTGATCGCCGGCGAGCTGGACGGCCACCGGGGGCCGGGCGCCACCCACACCCCGATCACCCTGCTGCACGCCACGCTCACCCCGGGCGCCTCCGTCACCCTGCCCTGGCGTCCCGACTTCAACGCCCTCGCCTACGTGCTCAACGGCGACGGCACGGTCGGCGCCGAGCGGCGGCCGGTGCGCACCGGCCAGGCCGTGGTCTTCGGCGACGGCGACACGATCACCATCACCGCGGACGCCAAGCAGGAGTCCCGCCACCCCAACCTGGACGTGATCGTCCTGGGCGGGCAGCCGATCCGCGAGCCGGTCGCCTGGTACGGCCCGTTCGTGATGAACAGCCACCGGGAGCTGGAGCAGGCCATGAAGGACTTCCAGTCCGGCTCGTTCGGCCACCCGGTCGACTGAACCCGCACCGCTCTCACCCGGGGCCCGGCACACGCCGGGCCCCGGGTGCGTCCGCGGCCCCGCCGGGTCAGATCCGGGCGTAGAGGGCGGCGGCGTCGTCCGACTTCTTGCCGCGCGGCCAGCGCGTGCAGTCGGCGTCCGCCTCCTCGACGGCCCGCACCTGGGCGATCAGCTCGGCCGGCCCCGACTCCGCGAGCAGCCGCAGCGCGTCCGACCAGCTGCCGAGCCGGAACCGCTCGGTGAACCGGGCCGCGCCGTCGGTCAGCGCCGCCACCCCCCGCAGCTCGTCGAGCGGGACGAAGCCGGTCTCCGCATGCTCGGCGGCGCGCGGCGTGGCGGCGGCGATCCACGGCCCGTGCCCGGAGTTCCGGGCGGCCCGGACGGCCTGCGCGTACGCGAGGTAGAGCTCGGCCCGCTCGGTGCTGCCCGGCACCGTCGTCCAGACCTGCCGGCGCAGCAGTTCCCCGCCGGGGAAGCGCTGGTTGTCGCCGATCACCCGGGGCGCGCCCTCGCGGGGGTGCAGCACCAGCAGCGAGTCGCCGAGCACCAGGTACTCCAGCGAGCCGCCGACCTTGCGGGCGGCGACCACCATGGCGGCCGGGGTGTTCGGGTTCGCGAGGTCGCAGCGGCCGCCGTGCAGGGCCGCCGTCTCCACGATGGCGTCGCCCAGGCATTCGGCGATCGAGCGGTCGGCCCGGTCGGTGAGCCGGGCGAGGAGGTGGACCCCGAGCCGTCTGGCGTACCAGGCGGTGCCGTGGCGGCACCCGGACTCCAGGTCCGCCGGCATGCTGGAACCGTCCAGCAGCACCAGCGCTTCGGCGGAGGCTGCGGCGAAGTCCTCGCTCTCGCGGCCCGGCCCGTACGGTTCTCCGGCGAGCTGTACCTGCATCGGACCAGTCTGCGTGCGGGCGGCCGCCCGGTACAGGGGTCGGACGGACTCGACCGGCACCGTCGGCGTGCGCCGGAGCGCGCGGTGGCGACCGGCCGGAGCGCGGCTTACGGTCGGGGGATCACCCGCCCTCGCCCGAGGAGTCTGCGATGGTCTGGCAGTTCTTCGTCCTCGTGATCGCGTCGATCGGGTTCCCGATCCTGGCGCTCTTCTACCTGATCGGCGGCCCCCGGTTCCCCGACGAAGTGAAATGAACCCGCCGGGCGGCCGCCGCCGTGGCATGGTGTGCACTGCACCCGGCCCCCGTCCCGGGGCCCCGTACCGGAGGTCGCGCCATGAGCAAGGAAGCAGCCCCACCCACCGAGCAGTCCGAGACCGGGGCCGCCCCGGTCGAGGCGGCCGCCGAGGCACCCGCCCAGGAGGACGTGAAGGCGAAGTTCCTCGCCGCGCTGGAGCGCAAGCAGGGCGGCCGCGGGAGCGGCGGCGCCGGTCAGGGCGGCGAGGGCTCGAAGATCCACGGCACCCACGCGGCGGCGGGCGGAAAGCGCACCTTCCGCCGCAAGAGCGGCGGCTGATCCCGAGCCGGACGGCGGGCGGATCCCGGAAGGGGCCCGCCCGCCGCCGTGTTCCTCCGCCCCGGCCCGAAGGCCGGGGGCACCCCACGCACCCCTGTGTGGCATCCGTACGCCTCTGAAGACACGTCTAGGCGGTGGCACCCGCGGTGCGGTCCGCAGGCAGGGCGGCCCGGGCGTCCGGCTCGGTGAGGAAGCCGAGCACGTTGTCGAGCACGGCCGGGTCGGTCAGCACCCGCTGGTGGCCGAGCCCGCGGGTGGCGAGCAGCCGCACCCGTCCGCCGTACGCGGCCTGCAGCCGGCCGGCCTGGCGGAACGGCACCACCCGGTCGCCCTCGTCGTGCACCACCAGGGTCGGCGGCACGGCGTCGGCCGGCCGGCCCGCGGCGTCGAAGCGCTCCCAGACCGGCTCGTCCCCGGGGAGGAGCACCTCCTCGACGCGGCGCGCGACCTGCTGCGCGACGCGCTCGGACAGCCCGAGCTGGGCGCGGAAGCCGCCGATCACGTAGCGGAAGTCGGTGACGCCGGCGATCGCCACGAGGCGGTCGGCCCGCAGGCCCTCGCCGAGGGCGTGGAAGGTGCAGGCCACCCCGAAGGAGTGCGCGACCACGGCCTCGAAGGGGCCGTCCAGCTCGTGCAGCCGGCCGATGGCCTCGCCGTACTCCAGGATCGTGGTGGTCGAGCCGGCGGAACCGCCGTGGGCGGGCGCGTCGAAGGCGACCGGGCTGCGGCCCTCGGCCAGCAGCCGGGCCACCAGCGGGGCGAAGCGCGAGGCCCGGGACTGCCAGCCGTGCACCAGCAGCACCGGACGGCCGCCGTCGCCCCAGCGGAAGACCGCGGTGCGTCTGCCGGCCACGGTGAGGTGGGAGGTGCGCGCCCGGTCGTGGACCTCGCGTTCGGCCGGGCGGACCCGGCTGCGTGCGCCGGGCCTGCGGAAGAGGCCGAAGGCGGCCCGGCCGGCGAGGTCGGGCGAGATCAGGGCGGCCGTGTTGAGGGCGGTGCCGACGAGTGCCTTGGTGCGGTCCATGGGGTCTCCCCGGTCGAGGTGCGGGGTGGGTGGAGCCTGACGGAGCGATATATTAGCACGATCGTTCGTGCAGTTTTAGGCCCACGGAATACCCCGGGCGACGGCGCGGCACGGTCGGTCAGGCCAGCAGTTCGGGGCGGCTCGCCGCACCGCGCAGCAGCGCCAGGACACCGGCCGCGGCGAGGTCGTAGCGGCGCTCCTCGCCGTACAGCAGCGACTGGGCGTTGGCCGCCTCCAGCATGCCGATCAGCCCGAAGACCAGCAGACCGAGGTCGGTGTCGGCGCGGAGCTCGCCGGCCTCCCGGGCGGCGCGCGCCAGGTCGGTCAGGTGCTCCTCCCAGGCCCGGCCGGCCGCCGCGAGGGCGTCCCGCACGGGGCCGGGGCGGGCGTCGAACTCGGCCGACACCGCGTAGAAGAAGCAGCCGCCCGGGAAGACCCGACGCCGCGAGTACGCCAGCCAGGAGTCGCAGAGCGCCCGCAGCGCTCCGAGCCCGGGAGGCAGGTCCTCGACCGGGACGACCACCGCGTCCCGGAAGATCCGCTGGGCGGCGCGCACGGCGGCCAGCTGCAGCTCCTCCTTGGAACCGAAGCTGGCGAACACCCCGCTCTTGCTCAGCCCCAGGTCGGTGGCCAGCCGACCGATCGACAGGGCCTCCAGGCCCTCGACGGAGGCGACCTCCACGGCACGCCCCAGCACCGCGCGGCGGGTCTCGTTGCCCCGCTGCACCCGCCCGTCCGTGGTCGGCGTCTCCACCGCGCTCCTCCGCCGGCCGTCCGTCGCTGTCGGCGGCCAGCCTACGCCGACAGGCGTTCCCCGATCACGGCCGCGGCGGCCAGCAGCCGTTCGTCCCCGCCGTCCGCGCCGACGCACTGCAGGCCGAGCGGCAGCCCGCCGAGCGCACCGGCCGGCAGCGAGACGGCGGGCAGCCCCGCGTGGCTCCACGGCAGCGACATCACCGCGCTGCCGGTGGAGTCCAGGCCGAGCGGCGCCGGGCCGGTGGCGGCCGGGGTCACCCACGCGTCCACGCCCTGATCGGCCGTCACCTCGGCCACCCGGCGCCGGAAGTCCGCCCGGGCGGCCAGCGCGGCCCGGTGGTCGGCCCGGTCCACCTCCCGGCCGTGCCGGATCGCGGCCACCGTCTCCGGCCGGTACAGGCTGCCGAAGCGGGCGAACAGGTCGCGGTGCACCTGCGCCAGCTCGTACCGGATGATCGTCCGCAGGTGGTGCTTCACGGTGTCGAAGTCGCCCAGCACGTCGACCCGGCGGACGGTCAGGCCGAGGCCCCGCACGGTGTGTTCGAAGGCGGCGAGCGCCTCGGGGTGCACCTCGTCCAGGTAGCCGCCGACCGGGACGCCGAGGACGGGCTCCCGCTCCGGCGGCCCGGCGGGCTGGGCGGCCCAGGTGTCGCAGAGCAGCGCGGCGGCCAGCCGTACCCCGGCGAGGTCGGCCGCGTACCAGCCCGCGGTGTCCAGCGTCGGCGCGTGCGGGACGGTCCCCTCCGCCGGGACCCGCCCGTGGGTCGGCCGGAATCCCACCACGCCGCAGTACGCCGCCGGGCGGATCATCGACCCGACGGTCTGGGTGCCGATCGCCAGCGGCACCAGCCCCGCCGCGACGGCCGCCGCCGAACCGCTGCTCGACCCGCCCGGGGTGTGGCCCAGGTCGTGCGGATTGCGGGTCGGCCCCGGCGCGAGGACGGCGAACTCCGCCGTCACCGTCTTGCCCGCGACCAGCGCCCCGGCCGCACGCAGCCGCCCCACCAGCGGCCCCTCCGGCCCGGCCAGCACCCCCGGCGGCAGCGCCGAACCGGCGTGCGTGGGCAGGCCGTCGACGTGCACCACGTCCTTGACCCCCACCGCCACGCCGTACAGCGGCGGACGCCCGGCCGGGTCCGGGTACCGTGCCTCCAGCTCCTTCGCCGCCGCCGACAGCCGGTCGTGCCGGCCGGGCTCCGGGACGAAGGCGCGCAACGCCGGATCGATCCGGTCGATCCGGGTGCACAGGCGCTCGACGTGCTCGGCGAGCGGCGGGTCGTCGGCCCGCAGGCGGGCGGCCGCGGGGACGAGGGGCGTCATCGGCTCCATGGCGCCCACGCTACGGGCCCGCCGGTCCCGGCACGGGCGATCCGGTCACTCGTGCTCGGCCGGCATGTACGGCGTCTCGCGCAGGAACAGCGCCCCGCAGGTGTGGCAGTTGAGGTCCGGCGAGCGGGACCACATCTCCGGGTCCTGGACGGCCGACGCCGGGCTCAGGTCCCGCCCGCACAGGGCGACGGAGGAGCCGTCGTGGCTGATGTGCCAGGTCTTCACCCCGTCGGACGGGCCGGACGGGCCGTACTCGGCGCGCATCTGATACCTCATGCCGCCATGCTGCGCCGGGGTCGGGCGGGCGGCAATCCGGCGGCCCCGTTCCCCGGGGCCCGCGGTTCAGGAGGCGGCGCGCAGGAGTGCGTCGTCCTGCCACTTGAGGATCTTGTCGAAGCTGACGATCGCGCCGCGCAGGGGGTGGTTGCGGAGTTGGACGTGGTCGGTGAGCGCGTGGATCAGGAAGAGGCCGCGGCCGGACTCGGCACCGAGGTCGGGCAGGACGTCCGGGTCGGGGGTGCGCACCGCGGCGGGGCGGCCGGCCGGCAGGACATGGGTGTCGTACGGGCCGGGGCGGTCGGTGCGGCGCGGGTGGCGGCCGCCGAGCGGCGGGGGGCCGAGGGTGGCCCGGCCGCGGCGGGTGCGGCAGCGGCGCGGGGACGGACGGGCCGCGGAGGCGGCCGGGCCGCGGTGGCCGTCGGCGGCCAGGACGCCCGGGGCGGCCGGGGCGATCGGCGGCAGGCCGGGCCCGGAGTCGACGACCTCGATCCGCAGCCGGTCGCCGGCGATCGCCGCGGTGACCTGGAACCCGTCGTCGGGGCGGCCGGTCGCGGCGTGCTCGACGGCGTTCGCGCAGGCCTCGGTGAGGGCGATCCCGAGGTCGTAGGCGATCTGCGGGTCGACGCCGGCGGTGTCCATGGCACCCAGCAGGATGCGGCGGGCCAGCGGCACGCTGGCCGGGTCGCGCTTGAGGTGCAGAGTCCACCAGATGTCCACGGGAGGTCCCTCCTGGCTGCGGCTCCACATACGACTAGGTATCTCCGGGGGTTTCGGCAGCGAACCGTCGGCGCGCGCCGCGACCGCCCGTTCGGCGGATGGACTGGTGCGGAACAGTGTGCCGCGCGGCGCACGCTTCGGCCCGCACGCCGGGCCGAAAGGGTCATTCGGCGTATTTCCCACCCTGCCCGTGGGGACGGTGTGAGCGGTGAGATGATGGCCCGGCCATGACTGCCCACCCCGCCGCCCCGTTCGCAGGCGCCGCCGCCCCCGCCGACGGGGTGCAGGCCGCGGCCTGGGACCTGCGGGTGGCGCGCGCGGTGCCGTTCGCGCTGGTGTGCACCCTGGTGGCGGCCGCCGGCCACGCCGCGGTGGGCGGCGGGGACGTCGCCCTGCCCGCGCTGGCGGCCGGATTCGCCGCGGTGGTGCTGCTGGCCGCGGCGCTCGGCGGGCGCGAACGCTCGCTCGGGGCGATCACCGCGGCACTGGGCGCGGGCCAGCTGGGTCTGCACCTGCTCTTCCACACCCTGACCCCGGCCCGCGCCCACCACATGGCGGGCATGTCGATGCCGGAGGCCGCCGGACGGCTGCTCTGCGACGACGTGCCCGGCAACGGCGTCACCCGGCTGCCCGCGGGCACGAGCCCGGAGCAGCTGATCAGCGACGCCGGTCTGGACCCGCACGCGTACGCCGCCGCGGGCGCCGGGCACGCCGCCTCCGGCCTGTTCGGGACGGGCCCGGCGATGCTGCTGGGCCACCTGGCGGCGGCGGTCGTGGCCGGCTGGTGGCTGCGGCGCGGCGAGGCCGCGCTGTGGCGGCTGGTGAAGCTCACCGCGGCGGCGGCCCGCGAGTGGTCCGCCCCGCTGCGCCGTGCGGTGGCGATGCTCGCCGCCGTCCTGCTCGGGGTGCCCGCGGCCGCGCCGGCCGCGCCCCGCCGCCGGGCCGAGGACGTCCCGCTGCCCGGGGCGGCCGCCCTGGTGCACAGCCTGGTGCGGCGAGGGCCGCCCGTGGTGGCGTTCGCGCGCTGACCGGCCCGGCACGGGCCCGTGGCGCGCGCTGCCGACCGGACCGCACCGATGCGGGACGGCCATCACCAGCACCACCACCAAGCCCCGCGCACCCGTGCGGCCCCGTCGCCGCCGTGCGCCCCGCTCCCCTGGGAGAGCCCATCATGCGTACCACTCCTGCCCGTCGGACCGCCCTCGCCGCCGCCGTCGCCGGTGCCGCCGTCGTCGCGCTGGCCGGGCCGGCCGCCGCCCACGTCACCGTCCAGCCGGGCAGCGTCCCGCAGGGCGGCTACACCGCCGTGGCGTTCCGGGTGCCGGACGAGAGTGACACCGCCTCCACCGTGAAGCTGGAGGTCAGCCTGCCGATGGACCACCCGATGGCCTCGGTGCGGATCCAGCCGCTGCCCGGCTGGACGGCCGTCCTGGAGAAGTCCAAGCTCGACAAGCCGCTGAACGCGCACGGCAAGGACATCACCGAGGCGGTCTCCAAGATCACCTGGACCGCGGACGCCGGCACCAAGATCGCCCCCGGCCAGTTCCAGGAGTTCCGGGTCTCGCTCGGCGCCCTGCCGACCGACACCGACAAGCTGACCTTCAAGGCCCTGCAGACCTACGACGACGGCGAGGTCGTCCGCTGGATCGAGGAGGCCAAGGAGGGCCAGCCCGAGCCCGCCAAGCCCGCCCCGGTGCTGACCCTCACCAAGGCCGCCGCGGCCGCCTCCGCCGCGCCGGCCGCCGACCACCACGCCTCCCAGGACGCCTCCGGCGACCAGGCCGCCGCCAAGGCCGACGACTCCACCGCCCGCACCCTCGGCGTGGTGGGCATCGTGGTCGGCGTGATCGGTGCCGCGCTCGGCGTGGCCGGTCTGCGCCGCAAGAGCGGCCCCGCCTCCTGACCCGGTGCCCGGCGGGCCGCACCCCGGTGCGGCCCGCCGGGCCGATCCCCCGCCCCGCACGATCGGAAGTCCCAACGCCATGGCCCACACCCCCCGTCCGAAGGCCCGGCTGCTCGGCGCGGCCGCCCTGGCCCTGTCCGCCGCCCTCGCGCTCACCGCCTGCTCCTCCTCCGGGGGCGGCGGCACCGGCGCGGCGAAGGTCAGCAAGGAGAGCAGCAGCTCCGCGTACCGGGGCAGCGTGCTGAGCAAGCACTTCGACAAGCCCGACCTCGTCCTGACCGACACCTCCGGGCAGCCGTTCGACCTGCGCAAGCGGACCGCCGGCCGGCCCGTGGTGCTGTTCTTCGGCTACACCAGCTGCCCCGACGTCTGCCCGACGACCATGGGCGACATCGGGGTGGCGATGTCGAAGCTGTCCGCCGAGGAGCAGAAGAAGATCGACGTCGTCTTCGTCTCCACCGACCCGGAGCGGGACACGCCGAAGGTGCTGCGCACCTGGCTGGACTCGATGGGCAAGGGCTTCATCGGCCTCACCGGCGACCTCGCCAAGGTGAAGACCGCCGCCCGGACGGTGGGCGTCGCCGTGCAGGACCCGGTGGTGAACGCCGACGGCTCGGTGACCTCGGCGCACGGCGCCCAGGTGCTGGCCTTCCTGCCCTCCGACGACAAGGCCCACGTGCTGTGGATGGGCAGCAGCACGGTCGAGACCTACAGCCACGACCTGGCGCTGCTGGCGAAGGGGGTGCCGGCGTGAGCCGGGCGTTCCGGCGTTCCGCGCTGATCGGCGCGGGACTGTCCGCGGTGCTGGCCACCGGGACGATACTCGTCGCGTGCGGAACGGGATCCGACGACGGACGGGCCGACCTCAGCATCGTCGGCAGCTACGTCCCGGTGCCGGCGCTGCCCGGTGGGATGGGCGCCGGCTACTTCACCGTCCGCAACGACGGCGGGGCGGCCGACCGGCTCGTCGCGGTGACCAGCCCGGACGCCGGCTCCGTCACCATGCACACCTCCGGCGAGTCGACGATGACCGCGGTCGACAGCCTCCAGGTGCCGGCCCACGGCGCACTGGAACTGGCCCGCGGCGGCCACCACCTGATGATCATGGGATGGCAGAAGCCGCCCGTCGTCGGGGACGAACTGGAACTGGACCTCACCTTCGCCAAGAGCGGCACCATCACCGTCACCGTGCCGGTGAAGCCGCTCACCTACCGGCCCGGGAGCTGACACTGATGCCGAGGAGAGTCGCGGCGCTGCTGGCCGTCCTGGCGGCGGCCGTCGCCCTGCTGTTCGGCGGCGCCGGCACCGCCGCCGCGCACGCCACGCTGGTCTCCACCGACCCGGCGCAGGGCGCGGTCACCGCCACCGCGCCTGCCGCCGTCACGCTGACCTTCAGCGAGGGCGTCTCGTTGACCGCCGACTCGGTGCGGGTGCTGGACCCGGCCGGCAAGCAGGTCGACAACGGCGACGCGGCCCACGCCGACGGCAAGGAGGCCAGCGCCCGGGTGACGCTGCGTCAGGGCATCGGCAACGGTACGTACACCGTCGCCTGGCGGGCCGTCTCCGAGGACTCCCACCCGGTGGGCGGCGCGTTCACCTTCTCCATCGGCGCGCCCTCGGACACCACGGTCTCGGCCTCCGCGGTGCAGGGCGCCGAACCGGACGCCGTGGTCGCGGCCGCCTACGGCACCGCCCGGACGGTCGCCTACGCGGCCTTCGCGCTGCTGGTCGGCGCGGCCGCCTTCGTGTTGATCTGCTGGCCGCGCGGGGTCGCCGTGCACCAGGTGCAGCGGCTGCTGATGACCGGCTGGATCGCGCTGCTGGTCTCCACCGTCGCGGTGCTGCTGCTGCGCGGCCCGTACGAGCGCGGCACCGGGATCTCGCAGGCCTTCGACCTGTCGCTGGTGCGGGCCACCCTGGACGAGCGGATCGGGACCGCGCTCGCCGCCCGGCTGCTGCTGCTCGCCGCGGGCGGCGTGTTCCTGTCGCTGCTGGTCGGCCAGCTCGGCCAGGACCGGACGGCCCAGGACCCGTCCGGCGCCGGGGACACCGGGGACGCCGCGGAGCCTGCGGCCGCCGCGGAGCCCGGCACCGAGGAGGGCGAGGAGGCGGAGCTGCGGGCGCTGGAGCGGCGCGCCGCCGACCGGCCGCTGCGGGACGCCCGGCTCGGGCTGGGCGTCGGCGGGGCGGTGCTCGCCGTCGCCCTGAGCGCGACCTGGGTCGGCGCCGACCACTCCTCGGTCGGCATCCAGGTGCCGCTGGCGCTGCCCACCGCCGCCCTGCACCTGCTGGCGATGGCGTTCTGGCTGGGCGGTCTGGCCACCCTGCTGGTCGGGCTGCGGCACGGCGTGCCGGCCGCGGCGGTCGAGCGGTTCTCCAAGCTGGCGCTGGCCGCCGTGACGGTGCTGACCGTGACCGGCGTCTACCAGGCCTGGCGCGGCCTGGGCAGCTGGGGCGCGCTGGTCGACACCGAGTACGGGCGGCTGCTGCTGATCAAGACCGGTCTGGTGGCCGGCATGGTCGGCCTGGCCTGGATCTCCCGCGCCTGGGTGGCCCGGCTCCGGACGGCCGGCGCGACCGCGGACGGGACGGACGGGACCGCCGACGAGGCCGCCGGCGCGACGGCCCCGGGCGGGAGGGCGACGAGCGGGAAGTCCTCCGACGGGACGGCGGAGCGGGAGACCGGCGCCGGGGCGGCCGTCGGCGGCAAGCGTGCGGCGACGGCGGCCGCGAACGGCGGGAAGGGCGGGAAGGGCGGGGACGGCGGGAAGGGCGGGGACGACCCTGCGCGGCTGGCCCAGCTGGCCCGTCAGCGGGCCGCCCGCGACCGGGCCTCCGAACGGCGCACCCGCGACGGCGGGCCGGCCCGGACCGGGCTGCGGCGGACGGTGCTGCTGGAGTCGGCGGTCGCGGTCGCCGTGCTGGTGGTGACCACGATGCTGACCAACTCGCCGCCCGGCCGGGTGGCCGAGGCGGTCGCCGCGACCTCGCAGTCGCCCACCGCCGGGGCCAGCACCGTGCCGGGCCGGACGGTGGAGCTGAAGCTGCCGTACGACACCGGCGGCAGCACCCCGAACGCCAAGGGCACCGCCACCGTCACGGTGAACCCGGTCGCGACCGGGCCGAACGAGGTGACCCTGAAGCTGGACGACAAGTCCGGCAAGCCGGTCTCGGTGCCCGAGGTGCAGCTCGCCTTCACCCTGCCGGACCGGGACCTCGGCCCGCTGCCGGTCACGCTGGCGGCGCAGGGCACCGGGCGCTGGTCCGGCACCGCACAGCTGCCGCTCGCCGGGAACTGGGTGGTGTCGGTGACCGTCCGCTCCTCGGACATCGACCAGAGCACGGCCACCGAGCAGCTGAAGGTCGGCTGACCACGGCCCGTCCCGGTCGGCCGCGCCCCTCGCGCGGCCGACCGGGACGGGCGACCACTGGGCGGAACGGTGTCCGGCCGGGCGCCGGGAGTGACTATGGTGGCAGGCCGAGTACTGCTCAGCACCACCGCGTACGGAGGCGGCATGTCGGCGACCCGCTACACCTATCTCGGGCCGGAAGGCACCTTCACCGAGGCCGCGCTGCGCACGCTGCCGGAGGCGGCGACCCGCGAGCTGGTGCCGCTCGCCTCCGTCCCGGCCGCGCTGGACGCCGTCCGGGCGGGCGAGGCCGCCGGGGCGTTCGTGCCGGTGGAGAACTCGGTGGAGGGCGCCGTCACCGCGACCAGCGACGAGCTGGCCTCGGGCGCGCCGCTGATGATCTACCGCGAGGTGCTGCTGCCGATCACCTTCGCGCTGCTGGTGCGTCCGGGCACCTCGCTGGCCGACGTCAAGACGGTCACCAGCCACCCGGTGGCGCAGCCGCAGGTGCGGCGCTGGCTGGCGGCGAACCTGCCGGACGCCCAGTGGGAGGCGGCGGCCTCCAACGCGGACGGCGCCCGGCTCGTCCAGGAGGGCCGCTTCGACGGCGCCTTCGCCGGCGAGTTCGCGGCCGCGCTGTACGGGCTGGAGCCGCTGGTCAGCGACATCCACGACGCGGCGAACGCGACCACCCGCTTCCTGCTGGTGGGCCGGCCGGGCCGGGTCTCCTCGCCGACCGGGCTGGACAAGACCTCGATGGTGGTCTGGCTGCCGGACGACCACCCGGGTGCGCTGCTGGAGCTGCTGCAGGAGTTCGCGGTGCGCGGCATCAACCTGATGCGCATCGAGTCCCGGCCCACCGGCGAGGGCATGGGCAACTACTGCTTCCTGATCGACTGCGAGGGGCACCTGAGCGAGCGGCGGGTCTCCGAGGCGCTGATGGGCCTCAAGCGGATCTGTCCGCAGGTGCGGTTCCTCGGGTCGTACCCGCGGGCGGACCGGGGAAGTCAGCGGCCGGTGCGGCCGGGCACGACCGACGCGGACTTCTCGGAGGCGGCGGACTGGCTGTCCCGCTGCCTGGACGGTCGCGGGGAGCTCTGACCGGTTCGGTCACGGTGGTGGGACGGCCGCGGGGCGGCCGTTCATCCACAGGTCGGACCCTTCGTCCACAGGGTGCACGCGTTCCGGGTTATCCACAGGCCGCGGGCCGAGTCGACAAAACGGTATAGCCACTACCCGAACTGGTCAGATCATCACACTTAGCTGCAGAGGCGACTCATCGCACCAGAGTCACCCTTCTGTCAGCAAATCACCTGTTCGAGCGAGCGAATTCCCTCACCCGAGAAGGCTCATCGAGGTTTCAAACCTCAATTCCTCCGTGAATCGCGCCGCACGCCCCGGCTTTCGGTTCGTCCACAGGGTCGGAGCAGGGCCTGTGGACAAACGCCCTCGGGCACGGTTCCCCACAGGGGTTATCCACAGGATCGCGGGGGTTATCCCCAGGGCGTCCGCGGCTCTCCACGGCCCCGGTCGCGCCCCCGGACGGAACACCGCCGGACAGGCTCGCAGAATCCCGGACGGGAAAGGGCAAAGCAGGCGGAGTCACCGGTCGGTTCCGAAAACAGTGAATCACGGACGGCGGCCGTGACCCTGCCCCGGCACGGGTCGGGCGGGTCGGCCGCGGGTTCGGCGCGAAACCCCGGGAAACCGGTTCCGGTCCGGGGCCCGGCCACCGGTACGCTTGGCCCGTGATTGACCTTCGCCTGCTCCGTGAGGACCCCGACCGAGTGCGCGCCTCGCAGCGCGTCCGTGGTGAGGACGTCGACGTCGTCGACGCCCTCCTCTCCGCCGACGAACGGCGCCGGTCCTCGGGCAGTCGCTTCGACGAGCTCCGCAACGAGCAGAAGTCGCTCGGCAAGCTGGTCGCCAAGGCCCAGGGCGAGGAGAAGACCGCGCTGCTCCAGCGCACCAAGGACCTCGCCGCCGAGGTGAAGGCCGCCGACGCCGAGCAGAACGAGGCCAAGGAGGAGGCGGACCGCCTGCTCCGCTCGCTGGCGAACCTCATCGACCCGGCCGCCCCGGTCGGCGGCGAGGAGGACTTCGTCACGCTGGAGGAGGTCGGCACCCCGCGCGACTTCGCCGCCGAGGGCTTCGAGCCCCGCGACCACGTCGAGCTCGGCCAGATCCTGGGCGCGATCGACACCGAGCGCGGCGCCAAGGTCGCCGGTGCCCGCTCGTACTACCTGACCGGCGTCGGCGCGCTGCTGGAGCTCGCCCTGGTCAACATGGCGATGGCGCAGGCCACCGCGGCCGGCTTCACCGCCATGATCACCCCGGCCCTGGTCCGCCCGGCGGCCATGGACGGCACCGGCTTCCTCGGCCAGGCCGCCGAGAACGTGTACTACCTCCCCGAGGAGGAGCGCTACCTGGTCGGCACCAGCGAGGTCCCGCTCGCCGCCTACCACATGGACGAGATCCTCGACGCGGACCGGCTGCCGCTGCGCTACGCGGGCTTCTCGTCCTGCTTCCGCCGTGAGGCGGGCACTTACGGCAAGGACACCCGCGGCATCATCCGGGTCCACCAGTTCGAGAAGGTGGAGATGTTCGTCTTCACCTCCCCGGAGGAGGCCGAGGCCGAGCACCGCCGCCTGCTCCAGTGGGAGAAGGACTTCCTCAACGCGCTGGAGCTGCCCTACCGGGTGATCGACGTCGCCTCGGGCGACCTCGGCTCCTCCGCCGCGCGCAAGTTCGACATCGAGGCGTGGATCCCGACCCAGGGCAAGTACCGCGAGGTCACCTCGACCTCCAACACGACCGAGTACCAGTCGCGCCGGCTCTCCATCCGGATGCGCGAGGAGGGCAAGGTCCGCCCGCTGGCCACACTGAACGGCACCCTGGTCGCCGTCCCGCGCACCATCGTGGCGATCCTGGAGAACCACCAGCAGGCCGACGGCTCGGTGGTCGTCCCCGAGGCGCTGCGGCCCTTCCTCGGCGGCCGCTCGGTGATCGAGCCCGTCGCCGAGTGAGCACCGCCCCCGGTGGCGGCCTGCCGTACCGGCTGGTCGCCACCGACCTCGACGGGACCCTGCTCACCTCCGCCGAGAAGGTGAGCGCGCGGACGCTGGACGCCCTCGCGGGCGCGGTCGACGCCGGGGCCCGGCACATCGTCGTGACCGGCCGCTCGGCGGCCTGGGCGCGCCCGGTCTTCGACGAGATCGGCTACACCGGCATGGCGGTCTGCGGCCAGGGCGCCCAGGTGTACGACGCCGGGGCGCACCGGCTGCTCACCTCGCTCACCCTGGACCGGCAGGTGGCCGCGCGGGCGCTGGCCGCGATCGAGGAGCTGACCGGCCCGCTGGCGGTGGCCGCCAACCAGGACGGCCTGGACGGCAAGGTGCTGGCCGGCCCGGGTTTCCGGCTGCGGATCGGCACCGAGCTGCCGGTGGTGCACGCCGCCCGTGACGAGCTGCTCGTGGAGCCGGTGGCCAAGCTGTACGTCCAGCACCCGGAGCTCTCCGACGACGCCCTCGCGGCGGCCGCGGTGCAGGCGGCCGGGGGGCTGGTCGGCGTGGTGATGGCCGGTCCGGGCGTGGTGGAGCTGCTGCCACCGGGGCTGTCCAAGGCGACCGGCCTGGCGGTGGCCGCGATGCGGCTCGGGGTGAAGCGCACCGAGACCATCGCCTTCGGCGACATGCCGAACGACATCCCGATGTTCGCCTGGGCCTCGTACGGGGTGGCGATGGCGGGTGCGCACGAGGAGCTGCGGGCGGTGGCCGACGAGGTGACCGCCGGCAACGACGAGGACGGCGTGGCCGTGGTGCTGGAGCGGGTCTTCGGCCTGGCCTGAGCCGGGCCCGCCGCCGCCCGTCCGCACGGCGGGCCGCCGGGCCGGTGGTACCGGCCCGGCGCGGCCCGGTCAGCCGTAGCTGACGTTGGAGCAGGGGTCGTCGTCGGCGGAGCGGGCCTCCTTGGCGACGCTGGACGGCAGGGTGCTGGGCACCGCACCGGCCGCGCCCCCGGACCCGGTCGCGTAGTCCGTGCCGAGGACCAGGCTGACGCCGGCCTTGGTGGAGGACTGCAGGGTGGCGCCGGGGAAGAGCTTGGCCACCTGCTCGGCCTCCTCCTTCTGGCCGGGACCGTACTGCACGAGCGTCTTCTCGTGGTTCTGCGCGGCGGCGTTGCCGCGGGCCGCGATGGTGAAGCCGGAGCCGGTGAGGGTGGAGGCCGCCTTGGTGGTGAGCCCGCTGGTCAGGGTGCCGTTGTAGACGCCGACCTTGATGCCGGAGCCGTCGACGGTCACCGGGGTGGGGCTGGGGGCGGGGGCTGCGGGGGCCGAGGCGCCGGTGTCGGCGCTGGCGTCCTGGCCGTCCAGGGTGCGGTCGGCCTTGAGGGCCTGCCACAGGGTGTCGACGTCGGGGTGGACGAGGTCGATCCGGGCGCCGGAGAACTTCCACGGCGTGGTCAGGAACTTGATGTTGTGGAGGTCGATGTCCTTCATCTGCATGGCGAAGGAGATCAGCTTGGCCGGGGAGTTGAGGCCCGGGTCGACGATCATCGACTTGGTGGCGGCGTCGGCGAGCGGCAGCAGCGTGGTCGGGTCCATGCCCTTGCTCTTGACGCTCTTGATCAGCGAGGCCATGAAGGCCTGCTGGCGCTTCATCCGGCCGACGTCGGAGCCGTCGCCGATGCCGTGCCGCAGCCGGACGTAGTCGAGCGCGGCCTTGCCCTCGACCTTCTGCTCGCCCTTGGGGTAGAGCTGCTTGCCCTTCCTGCCCAGGTTGGGGTTGAGGTCGCCCTCGTAGATGGCGTTGGGGAGGCAGACGTTGACGCCGCCGACCGCCGAGGTCATCGCGGAGAAGCCCTCGAAGTTCACCACCATGGTGTGGTCGACGCGTATGTTCGTGAGCGCCTCCACCGTGTTCTGGGTGCAGGCCGGGTTGCCCTCCTCGGTGTTGCCGGTCGAGAAGGCGCTGTTGAACATGACGTCGGTCTTCTTCTTCGTCCACGAGCCGTCGGGCAGCTTGCAGGGCGGAATCTCGACCAGGGCGTCGCGGGGGAAGGAGACGCCGACGGCGTGCTTGTGGTCGGCGTAGACGTGCAGCAGGATCGTGGTGTCCGAGCGGGCTCCGCCGTCCTCGCCGCCGCCGAGGTCCTTGTTGTCGCCGCTGCGCGAGTCGGAGCCGATCAGCAGGACGTTGATCGGGGTGTGGCCGTTGGCGTCCGGGCTCGCGGCGTCGGGCCGGTTCTTGCTGAGGCCGTCGCCGTCGAACGCCTTGATGTTGCCGCTGAACTTCAGGTAGAGCGCACCGCCCGCGGCGGTGGCGAGGCCGAGCGTGGCGACCGCGACCCAGACCACGACCTTCTTGCGGCCCTTCGGCCGCTTGCGGGCCCGGCGGGCGTCCGCCCGGCCGCCGCCGGAGCCGTCGTCGCCGCCGCCGCGGCCGCCCTGCTGACCGCGCCGCGCATCGGCGCGGCCGCCCTGGCGGGGCCCCCGCGGGTCCTGCTCCTCGCTGCGGCGCGGCCGCGGTGCCGCGGGGCGGCGCGGGGGCGCGGTGAAGGCGTCGTCGCGGCGCGGGGCGTCGTGGCGGTAGCCGTCCTGGTACGGGGCATCGTCGTGCCACCAGCCGGCGTCGTGGTCCGACGCCCCCGCCCTCTGGCCTGACATTCGTACACCTTCCACCGGCGCAGCCAACACGTGCCGCAGCAACGCACCCTGGTGGAGTACTGCCGCGTGAGCTTCTGCGGAGCATATAAAGGCATCATTGAAGAGTCACGGTCCGGGCCGCCGATTGCACAATCGGACAAGTCCCGTGGCCGACTCTCGGAGGAGATGCGACGAACTCGGGAGTAGCCGATTCTAGGTCGGTTGCCGCACCAGTCCAGTTGTAGGATGACTGGGCAAGCCGACCTCCGACTCGTGAAGGGAGCCCCGCCATGCCCGGCCGCACCGACGGACTGCACGCCGCAGGGCGCCGCTCCCTGGTCGACGAGACCATCGAGCAGCTGCGCGAACAACTCGGCGCGGGCGTGTGGCCGGTCGGGGAGCGCATCCCCACCGAGCACGAACTGGCCGAGCGCCTGCAGGTCGGGCGGAACACCGTGCGCGAGGCGATCCGGGTGCTGGTGCACTCCGGGATGCTGGTCTCCCGGCAGGGCGAGGGCACCTTCGTCCGCTCCACCACCGATCCGGGCGCGGTGCTGCGCGGCGTGCAGCGCTCCGGCGTCCGGGACGTGCTGGAGGTCCGCGCCGCGCTGGAGGCGGAGGCCGCCCGGCTGGCCGCCGTCCGACACACCCCCGAGGACGTCGCCCGGATGCGCGCCGCGCTCGCCCGGGAGGCCGAGGTGATGGCCGCCCACCCCGACCGGGCCGGCCGCGAGGCCACGGTCGAGCACGACCTGGAGTTCCACACCGCGGTGGTCGAGGCCGCCCACAACCCGGCGCTGGCCGAGCTGTACCGCTACTTCGGCGCCTCGGTGCGCGAGGCGATGCGGACGGCCTTCGGCGACCACGACATGCCCGAGGTCTCGCTGGAGACCCACGAGGCACTGGTCGACGCGGTGGAGAGCGGCGACCCGGACCGGGCCGAGACGGCCTGTCGCGCGCTGCTGGCGGGGCCGACGGCCGCCGTCGAGCAGCTGATCGCCGCCATCGCGGCCCGGAAGTGACGACGGGGCCGAGCACCCGCCCCCGCACTCCCGACCTCTGACGCACCGACTTCGAAAGAGCTCTGCCAACCATGGCCGTCACCCGCACCCCGCAGCCCGTCGCCACCCCGGTGGTCCGTACCCGCACCGCTCTCGCGCACCCCGCGCTGATGCTCGCCGGCATCCTCCTCGTCGCCCTGAACATGCGGGCCTGCCTGGCGGCGATCTCACCGATGGTCGGGGAGATCCAGCGCTCCCTCGGCCTCTCCGCCACCGCGAGCGGTCTGATCACCACCGTGCCGGTGCTCTTCCAGGGCGTGGGAGCGCCGCTCACCCCCCGGCTGACCCGGCGCTTCGGTGCCGAGCGCGTCGTCCTCGGCGCGGTGCTGGTGCTCGGCGCGGGCGTGCTGCTGCGGGTGCTGCCCTCGGCGGCCGCACTGTACGCCGGGTGCGTGGTGATCGGCGTGGCGATCGCCGTGCTGAACGTGTCGATGCCCGCCCTGGTGAAGCGCGAGTTCCCGCACCGGGCGGCCGCGATGACCGGCGTCTACTCCACCACCATGCTGGTCGGCGCCACCCTGGCGGCCGGGGTGTCCGTCCCGCTGGAGCACGCGTTCGGCGGCGGCTGGCGCGCCTCGCTGGGTGCCTGGTCGCTGCTGGCGCTGGTCGCGGCGCTGGCCTGGCTGCCGCAGATGCTGCACGCCCGCCGGGCGCCGGCGCCGGCCGTCCCCGCGGCCGTTCCGCGGACGGCTCCCGGCACGGCGGGCCGCGGCCCGTGGCGCTCCGGGGCGGCCTGGCAGATCAGCGCCTTCATGGGGATCTCGTCGCTGCTGGTCTACAGCCTGGTCGCCTGGATGCCCACGGTGCTGGCCGACCACGGGATGGACCGCGGCGAGGCCGGCCTGGTCTTCGCCTTCTCCAACCTGGTGCAGGTGGCCGGGGCCTTCCTGGTGCCGCTGGTGGCCGGCCGGATGACCCGGCAGCGGGCGCTGGCCGCGGCGATGGCCGTGCTCAACGGCGTCGGCATCGCCGTCCTGCTGCTCGCCCCGGTCTCCGGCGCGTGGGCGGCGGCCGCCGTCCTCGGCGTCGCCCAGGGCGGCTCGCTGGGCCTGGCTCTGGCCTTCATCGTGCTGCGCACCGACAGCGCGGCGGGCGCCGCCCGGCTGAGCGGGATGGCGCAGGCCGTCGGCTACCTGGTGGCGGCGGCCGGGCCGGTCGGTGCCGGTGCGCTGCACCAGGCGACCGGCGGGTGGACGGTGCCGCTGGCCCTGCTGCTGGTGCTGGCGGGCGCCGCCGCCGCGGCGGGCTGGGGAGCGGGACGGGACGTCACCGTCCGCTGACGTCCCCGTCCCCGTGCCGCGGGTGCCTCACTCCTCCCCGGCGAGGGTGAGGCCGCCGAGGCGGACGGCGGCCAGCAGGGTGGCGGCCACCACGACGACGACCAGCAGCGGGACGGCGACCGTGAGCGCCACGTCCGCCTCGATCGAGCCCCGGGCTGCGATCGACTTCGCCACCGACAGGCCCCACTGCTGGACGCTCAGCGTCCGGGCGCCGGGCACGAAGTTGCCGACCAGGCTCTCCCAGACCAGCGCGTAGCCGAGTCCGGCCACCACCGCGTGCCGGGTGGCGACGCCGAGCAGCAGGAAGAGCGCGCTGTAGGCGGTGCCGGCGACCAGCGTGCCGGCGGTGTAGGCGACGGCCAGGCCGTCCCGGGTGCCGCAGAGCACCAGGCCGGCGATCAGGGTGGGCACGGCGGCGAGCAGCCAGGTCGCGGCGACGGCCACGGTCAGCTTGGTGGTGATGATCCAGTGCCGGGGCAGCGGCTTGGCGAGCAGGTAGACGATCGAGCCGTCCTCGATCTCGGTGGCGATCACGCCGGTGCCGACCACCAGCGCCAGGATCGGCAGCAGGGTGCCCATGCCGAGCCGGCCGAGGACGGTGGCGGCGAGGTCCTCCGGGGTGTCGGCGGTCAGCCGGGCGATGACGGCGACGAGCAGCAGCAGGGCGGGGACGACCAGCAGCAGGATGCCGCTGCGGCGCCCCAGCAGGCCGCGCACGGTCAGCCTGGCGACGGTCACGTTCACGGTTCGGCCTTCCTTCGGGCGTGGTTCGGGCGTGGGTGCCGGCGGGTCCGGCCGGTTCGGGGACGGTCCTGGGAGGTCCGGGGACGGTCCGGGACGGCTCAGGAGGCGACGAGGTAGGAGAAGACGCTCTCCAGCGACTCGTCGGCCGGGGAGACGGTGTAGAGCCGGATGCCGGCGTCCTTGGCGACCCGGGGGAGCAGGGTGGTGAAGCCCTGGAAGTCGACGGCCTGGATGCGCAGGGCGCGCTCCTGCCCGTCGAACTCGATGCCGGCGGTGGAGCCGTCCGCGATCAGTGCGGCGGCCAGCCGGCGGTCGTCGCTGGAGCGGACCAGGTAGCGGTGCGGGCGGCTGGTCATCAGCCGCCGGATCCTGCGGAAGTCGCCGGAGGCCGCGTGCCGTCCGGCGACCACGACCTCGATGTGCCGGGCGAGCTGCTCGACCTCCTCCAGGATGTGCGAGGAGAAGAGCACCGTGCGGCCCTCGGCGCCGAAGCGGCGCAGCAGCTCCATCAGCTGGAGGCGCTGGCGCGGGTCCATGCCGTTGAACGGCTCGTCGAGCAGCAGCACGGCGGGGTCGTGGACGAGCGCGGAGGCCATCTTGACCCGCTGCTTCATGCCCTTGGAGTAGGTGCCGGTCTTCCGGTCCTGGGCGTACTCCATCTCGACCAGGCCGAGGGCGCGCCGGGCGGCGGCGGCCGGGTCGGCGAGGCCGTGCAGCTCGGCGTTGGCGAGGACGAACTCCCAGCCCGTCAGGTAGTCGTACATCGACTCCCGCTCGGGGACGAGGCCGATCGCCCGGTACGCCTCCTGGTTGCGCCAGATCGGGACGCCGTCGAGGGAGACCTCGCCGGCGGACGGCGGCAGGAAGCCGCTCATCATGTGGATGAGGGTGGACTTGCCGGCGCCGTTGGGGCCGAGCAGGCCGGTGACGCCCGGCCCGATCTGCATGGAGACGTCGTTCACGGCGACGACGTTGCCGAACCAGCGGGAGACCCGGTCGATGGTGATGACGGCCATGGCGAGCTCTCAGATCTTCCGGTAGCGGCGGTCGGTGAACCAGTAGCAGGCTGCGGCGAGCAGCAGGATCTCGGCGCCGAAGAGCAGGGCGGCACCGGCACCGGGGGCGTGCACCACGCGCGAGTTGGCGACCAGGCCGAAGACCTGGTTGGTGAAGCCCTCGACGAGCCAGCTCGGCGAGAGCATCGCGGCCCAGTTGGCCTTCTCCGGGACCTCCGCCCACTCGCCGCCGGCCAGCACGTAGACGATCCGGGCGATCACGCTGCTGACCGCCATCACGCCCATGATCGACGCGACGCCGAAGCCGCGGCGCGGCGTGCACGCCGCGATCAGCAGGCCGATCGCGGAGTAGACGACCGCGTAGAGCAGGGCGGTGACCAAGCCGTAGAGCAGGTGGACGGTGTGGTGGCCGAAGTCCATCCGGCCGAGCAGCGCGCCGAGGTAGAGCACCAGCAGCGGGCCGGCCATGACGATCATCATCGCGCTGGTCATCGCCGCGAACTTGGCCCGCACGTAGTCGGCGCGGGTGATCGGGCGGGAGAAGTACAGCGGGACGGTGTGGTGCCGCAGGTCGCGGGAGAGCAGCACCGGCGCCTGGGCCGCGAGGAAGATCCAGGTCAGCACGCCGATCCAGCCCAGGAGCCCGGGGTAGTCCATGATCGGCTTCTCCATCTTCATGAAGATCTGGATGGCGGCCACGATCAGGGCGAGGAGCAGCGGCAGCGCCAGCACCACCATCGGCAGCACCTTGGAGCGGCCGGAGCGGCCGAGTCCGAAGGCGGCGCGCAGGCTCTGCTGGTACAGCGAGCGGGTGGCGTAGCCGCGGCCCAGCCTGGGGCCCTCGTAACGGCGGTAGCCGATGTTGTGGATCACTCCGCCGTCGGCGGCGGTGCGGGCGTCAGGAGACGGATGCATCTGCGGGACCTCCTGTCCGCTCGGCGCGGTCGGCGGGCTGGGTGAAGATCTCGGCGACCCGGTGGCGGCGCTGCTCCAGGCGGACCAGGCCGAGCCCGAGGTCGGCGACGGTGTCGCGGACGGTGTCGTAGGTGCTGTCGTCCTGGATCTCGACGAGCAGGATCCGGGAGCCGTCCATGGCGACGGAGAGCCCGGCCGCGGCGAGGCGCTCGCGGACGGCGGCGTCCGGGTCGGCGAGGGCGTCCTGCGGGTGGTCGGTCACCTCGACCGCGAGGACCTGGGTGGCCTCGGTGAAGGAGGCGGTGGAGGAGGACCGCAGGAGCCGGCCCCCGTCGATCACCACCAGGTGGTCGCAGGTGCGCTCCAGCTCTCCGAGCAGGTGCGTGGTGACCAGCACCGAGATGCCGAAGTCGGTGTGCACCCGGCGGATCAGGCCCAGCATCTCGTCGCGGCCGACCGGGTCGAGGCCGTTGGTCGGCTCGTCGAGCAGCACCAGCTGCGGGTCGTGGACGAGGGCCTGGGCGAGCTTGACCCGCTGCTTCATGCCCGTCGAGTAGCCGCCCATCGGGCGGTAGCGCTCCTCGTACAGGCCGACGTGGCGCAGGATGTCGGCGGTGCGCTCGCGGGCGGCCGCGGCGGGCAGGCCGGCCATCCGGGCCATGTGCACCACGAACTCGGTCGCGGAGACGTCCGGCGACAGGCAGTCGTGTTCGGGCATGTAGCCGACCCGCTCGCGGATCGCGGCGCCCTCGGTGGCGATGTCGAGGCCGAGCACGCGGCCGGTGCCGGAGGTGGCCGGGGAGAGCCCGAGCAGGATCTTGATCAGGGTGGACTTGCCCGCCCCGTTGGCGCCCACCAGGCCGACCACCCCGGGCTGCACCTCTACGGTCAGCTGGTCGAGGGCGGTGACCCGGGGGAACCTCTTGGTGAGGCCGTCCGTTGCGATGACTGTGGACACGCCCCTCAACGTAGTGGTGCGGCGCCCCCACGGGAATGAGCTGGGATGACGAGCCCGGCGTGATCCTCCGGTATGACGGGGCGGCGACGTCCCCTAGGGGTCGCCGCCGCCCGTGACCTGCCCGGACCGGTCGTCGGCCCGGCCTCGGCCAGGCATCAGCCCGGAAATCACCGCAGCATCTGCGACTGCAGCAGGGTCACCTGCCGGTAGGCCTGCAGCGGCACCCCGGCCGGGTTGGTCATCACGATGCTCACGGCGACGTCGCCCTGCGCCAGGAAGGCCGCGCGGGCGGTGGGCTGCCCCTTCGCCTTCTCCTCGGACGCCCGCACGGACAGGGTGGCCACGCCGAGCGACGGGTCGACCTCGACGTCGGAGAAGCCGAGTTCGGACACGCCCGCGGGCTGGGACGAGCCGAGCTCGGCCAGCATGCCGCTCGCCTCCCCCCGCGAGCCGAACCGGAACAGCCAGATGTCGGTGCGGGTGCCGTCGGCCGCCGTCCAGGTCCTGCGGGTGGCCGTCCGGCAGGCGAACTCGGTCATTCCCGCGTCCAGCCGGGCCTTCGCCGCGTTGCCCGCCGTGTAGTCGGCGCAGGCGACGAAGGACACGCCACCGGCGGCACCGGCGGACGGGGCGCCGGCGGACGGCGCACTGCTCGCCGGGGTACCGCTCGCCGGTGCCGCCGGTGCGGGCACGCCGGTGGCGGGCCGCTCCGGCACCGCACCCTCGGGCAGCGGCAGCAGCAGACCGCGCAGGTCCGCGAAGTGGCGGCCGTACGAGGCCGCGTCGTCCGGTGCGGGCTTGCCCGACGGCAGCGGAGGGAGCGTCAGCGGCGGGAAGGCGTACCGGCCGTCGTTGGGGGTGGCCAGGCCCGGGATGTCGGTGCGGTCCGGCGCGGCGACGGCGAGCGCCGCCCCGGTGCCGGACAGCAGCAGCACGAGGGCGGCCGCGCCCCAGCGGAGCAGGGTGGCCCGGCTGCGGCGGCGGCCGGCGCCCGCCGACTCCAGCAGTTCGGGAGCGCGGCCCCAGGCGTCGCCGGGCGCGGGCGTCCCGGCCACGGACGCCTCGGCGGCGGTCATCTCCGCGGCGGAGGTTTCCGCGGTGGGAGTTTCCGGGGCGGGTTCCGGGGTCGGCGGCACGGGGGCGGTGGTGTCGGTCATGCGGACGCTCCGGGGATGGCCAGCCGGTCGAGCTGCTGGGCGAAGAGGGGGACGATGCGGTCCTTCGGCAGCGGGGCGATGCCCTGCACGCTCAGCACCACCCGCAGGTCGCCGACCGCGGCCGAGCACTCCAGCTCGTCGATCTCCGCGCCCGGAGCCAGGTGCGGCAGGTAGCAGTGCGCCTCGGGGTGGCCCGGGATCTGCGGTCCGCCGCGGAACAACCCGGAGTCCGAGCCGAGCGCCGCCACCCAGGCGTCGTGCGCCCGGACGGCGTCCTGGTGGTACTGCAGCAGCCAGACGGTCACCTGCAGGCTGCCGTCGTCGGACGCCAGGCCGCGCACGCCGCCGCCCTTGAGGACGGACTGCTGCCAGGCCTTGCGGACGCCGTCCTGCAGCTTCGCGGGCAGGCCGCGGACCTCGTCCTCGACCCACGCCTTGCGCTGTTCCTCGGTCAGTTCGGTGTCGTTGCCGAACTGACCGGAGTCCGGGCCCAGGTGGAAGCCGGCCGGCACCGGGAGCAGCAGGTCCCGCATGGACCCGAAGTGGCTGCCGCCCTGCTTGGCGCCGAAGGACGGCGTGGCCGGGGCGGACGGCGCACCCGAGGGAGCCGCGGACGCGGACGCCGCGGGCCGGTCGTCCTGCTCGGTGTGGAGGATGCCGAGGCCGATGCCGACGCCGAGCAGTGCCGCGGCCGCCACGGACGCGGTGGCCCGGACGGCGAACGGCACCCGCGCCCGGCCCGGCCCGGCGGGTGCCGGCGGTGCGGTCGGTGCGGTCGGTGCGGGCTGCTCGGGGGGTGCCGGCGGCAGCTCGGCGGCGGGCTCCGCTGCGGGCTCGGGGGCGGCCGGGTTCATGGTGGTGTCGCTCACTTCAGCCGCTCCCACTGACGGATCGCCAGGTTCTTGATCTCTTGGCCGTCGACGGGCTTCGGGGAGAACATCTCGATCCGCATGACGACGGATCCGCGGACGGCCGTCGCCTGGGCGGAGTAGTACTCCTCGGTGCTGTCGGCGTAGTGCTCCGGCTCCGCGGGGGCCTCGTAGTGGCCGTTGACGGTGCCCTCGATCGTCCCGCCGTTCTGCGGGACGACGATCGTGAACGCCGAGGCGGCCGATCCGATGTCGTCCGCGCCGAACTGGATGAGCTCGATCCGGTAGTGCACGTCGCCGCGGCGGTAGGCGAGCAGTGCGTCCCGCCGGAAGTGGTGCTGCATCAGGCGGCGGAACTCGCCGGCCGAATCGCCGACCATCATCGCCTTGTCGCCGGCGCCGAGCCAGCCCACGCCGGTGTCGCCGTAGCCGTAGTTGTCCCACTCCTCGGCGTCGGCGGGCCGCCCGATCAGCAGCTTCCGCAGGTCGCCGTCGATGGCGAGCGGCTTGGGTTCGGCGGCCGCGGCGGCGGCCGGGTCGAGCGACTGCGCCGGGTAGTGCAGGGTCTCGACGGCGAGCGGCGGCAGCGGCGTCTCGGGCCTGGCGGCCTGGACGGCGTAGCCGATGCCGGCGCCGAGCACCGGCCCGAGCACCACGGCGGCGAGCAGCAGCCGGGCGGTCCGCGGGGCCCGGCCGGGCGCGACCGGGGCTGCGGCTTCGGTCTCGGTCTCGGTCTCGGTGCCGGTGCCGGTGCCGGTGCCGGCCTCGGTGCCGGTGTCGGTGCTGGCCTCGGTGCCGGTGTCGGGGGACGCCGGGATGTCGGTGGTCACGGGGTGCTCCTGCTCGGAGGGGGAGGTCGCCGGATCCGTCTCCGGCCTGGGCTCAGCCACCGGTGGCCAGCCGTTCGCGCTGGCGCTTCATCGCGTCGACCAGCAGCGCCCTGTCGGGCGTGCCCTTCACGTACACGGTGATCTCGTACTGGACGTCACCGGAGAAGGAGACGCCGACCATCTTCCCCGTCCAGGCCTCCTGTTCGGGCTTGAGCATGATGCCCTTGGCGCTGTCGTCGCCCGCGATGTCGAAGGTGTCGCCGTGCTTGAAGCTCAGCCCGTCGGCGAACTCCTTGGCCATCTGCCGGCTCTTGAAGCGCAGCAGCCGGACGTACACCTCCTGGGTGCCGTCGGCGGTGCGGTAGCGGCGATCCGCGGCGTCGTCCTTGTAACCGTACGAGCGGAGGATCTCCGGCATCTCCGACGCGTTGCCGAACTGCCCGGCGACGTCGTCGGTGCTCAGCGTGGTGCCGTCCGAGGCCCCGTAGGACTCGGCGCCGGCCGGCATCGGCAGCAGGAAGTAGCGGATGTCGCCGCCGTGCGTGGAGCCGTCGACGGTGCCGTGCACGGTGCTCGCCGGGGAGGGCGTCGGCGAGGGCGAGGGCGCTGCCGGGGACGGCGTCGGGGACGGGGTGGCGGAAACCGTGGCCGCCGGGGCGGCGGACGGTGCCGCGACGGCCCGCGGCGGGTCGTCGGACCGTCCGACGGCCACGGTGGCGGTGGCACTGGCCGCCGTCACGGCGAGCAGGCCGACCGCGGCCAGCACCACCCGGGCCGCGCGCGGAAGCTGCCGCACCGTCACGGCGCGGGCCGGAACGGCCCGGCCGTCAGAACCCTCTGCAGCAGCGGCGGGTGCGGGCATCTCGGCGCCCGGTGAGGCCGGAGCTTCGGGCGCGGCCGGGGCTCCGGCGGGTTCGGGCGCGGGCGCGCTCTCGGGCACGGGCGCGTTTTCGGGCGCAGACAAGGGACTCCCCGTAAAAGGCAGGCGGATTGCCGCGCGCGGGCTCCGGACGGGCACCCCCGTTCGCCGCCGTCCGAGCCTCTGACCACGCGTGACACGGAATTATGAGAGCGCGGCGACCCTGCCGACAATCGAGTTCCCGGAGACATTCCGCGCGAGGTCCACCCATGTCCGACACGTCGTGATCGAACCGCAACGAGCGGCGGTTCTGCCGGTGTCAGTCCTCGCCCGGCTCCTGCTTCCCCGTCGGCCCGTCCGCCGCGGGTCGTTCGGCGGCCGGGGCGCCGGGCTGGCCCGGGACGTACGCGGCCGGCCGGGCGGACAGGCCCGCCGCCTCGGCGAGGGCGACGTCCAGGCTCTCGCGCCGGATCCGGCGGTCGATGTACAGCAGGCCGTTGGTGAGCGGCGTCAGGGGCACGGTGAGTGCGGTGGCGAGCACGACGCCGATCACCGTGCAGAAGGCGAAGGTCACCAGTGCGGCCACGCTCGGCGGGGACGCCTGCGCGTACGGGTCTCCCGCCGCCGTGCTCCCCATCGAGGCGAACAGCACGAACATGCCGACCACCATGCACGGCACCGCGACGATCTGGGCGGCGAACGAACCGACCAGTCCGACGATGTACGGGATGCCCAGGCTGCGCCACCAGTTGCCCTCGTTCAGCCGCCAGGCGCGGCGGATCGCGGCGACCGGCCGGGCGTCCTCCAGCACCAGGACGGGCACCTCCAGGACCAGGCGCACCTGCACGTAGACCGCGCCCACCCAGCCCGGGAGGAAGAACAGCGCGCCCAGGACGATCCCCGCCTCGGAGCCGAACAGCAGCCCGGCGAGCACCGGGAGCACGAAGGAGGCCACGAGGATGCCCGCGCAGATCAGGCCGGTGAGCAGCTGCGTCGCCAGCACCCGCCACAGCACCGGCCGTGCCTCGGCCCAGACCTCCCGGGTGGAGACCCTGCGGCCGATCACGGCGTACCGCACCACCACCGTGGCGGTCGCCGAGGAGACGGCGGAGAGTGCCGCCAGGACCACCAGGAGGAGCAGGAAGGCGCCGGCGACGGTCGCCGCCACGGCGACCGCGTCCGCCGTGGAGGGCAGCTCGTCGTTGTGGACGGCCTGCCACGGCCCGTCCAGTGCGACGGCGGCGACGGCGGCGAATGCGCCGAACGCCGCGACGGCGGCCAGGGCCGTCCACATCACCGGCACGAGCAGGGCGGCCGGGTAGCGCTGCACGGTCGTGAAGACGCCCGAGATGATCTCGCCGACGCCCAGCGGCCGGAGCGGCACCACCCCGGGCTTCGGCGCCTCCACGACGTACCCCCAGGGCACCCCGCCCGGAGCACCGGGCCCGTGGTGCGGCCCCCGCCAGTCCCCGCCACTGCTCATTGCCGGTCCCCTCCCCTCGACCCGCCGCGGCCGCGGCGCGAGACCGAAGCGTAGAAGGCGCGGCCGACGCCCCGCCGCCGGGGGCCGGGGACGAAGGACCGGGAGCGGGCCGAGCCGTCACGTGCCGCGGTGAAGACCTCCCGGCCGTCCGGCTCCTCAGGTCACCGGGCGCTCAAGGTCAGGAGCCGTCCTGACCCGTCCGCGACCGGGCGACCCGGAGCGCTCCCCGTCCGATCATCAGGACTCCTGCCAGCTGGGGCACGTGGCGTACGAATGGGTCGTCCCCAGCGGGAACCAGCCCGGCGCGGTGCCGACGATCAGCACGATTCCGAGGACGGCGAGTGCCTCGTTCGCAGCGGTGGTCGAGCACCTCGCCCGCCGACCTCGCGGCCGCCGCCACGGCTCTCGCGCCGGAGGTCCCGTAGGGTCGGGGGCATGCGTTTGAGCACCGTGATCCTTCCCATCCACCGGTGGAGCGAGGGGCAGAAGATCTGGCGGCGGGCCGAGGACCTCGGCTTCCACGCCGCCTACACGTACGACCACCTGTCCTGGCGGTCGTTCCGGGACGAGCCGTGGTTCGGGTCGGTCCCGACGCTGACGGCCGCCGCGACGGCGACCGAGCGGATGCGGCTCGGGGCGCTGGTGACCTCGCCGAACTTCCGCCACCCGGTGACGCTGGCGAAGGAGCTCATCACGCTGGACGACGTGTCCGGCGGCCGGACGACGCTGGGCATCGGGGCCGGCGGGATCGGGTTCGACGCGACGGCGCTCGGGCAGGAGGCGTGGTCGCCGAAGGAGCGGGCGGACCGGTTCGGCGAGTTCCTGCCGCTGCTGGACGAGCTGCTGCGCGAGGACTCCACGACCAGCGCGGGCACCTACTACTCGGCCGTCGAGGCGCGGAACATCCCCGGCTGCGTGCAGACGCCGCGGCTGCCGTTCTACGTGGCGGCGACCGGCCCGCGCGGGCTGCGGCTCGCGGCCGAGTACGGCCAGGGCTGGGTGACGTACGGGGACCCGAAGGGTCCGGCGGACGTTCCGGTGGAGCAGGCGCCCGCGGTGGTCGCCGCGCAGCTGGCGAAGCTGACGGCGGCGTGCGAGGCCCGCGGCCGCGACGTGGCCGAGCTGGAGAAGGTGCTGCTCCAGGGCTCGACGGCCGAGAAGCCGCTGCAGTCGCTGGGCGCCTTCGTGGACTGGGCCGGCACCTACCGCGAGATCGGCATCACCGAGCTGGTGATCCACTGGCCCGTCCCCGACTCGATCTTCGAGAACGACCTCACCGTGTTCGAGGAGATCGCCACCGAGGGCCTGGCCCAGCTGGGGTGAACCGGCGCGCCGGGGCGCACGCGCCCTCGCGCGAAGTGCGCCCCGACCGCCTGCGACGATCGCAAACCGTTACCCGACGAGGCGATCTGATGATGATTTAGTTGTCCTCCGTGACACATCCATTCATACGAAGGACAACCGCCGTCTGCGGGCTCGCGTCCGTCCTCCTGCTCCCCGCGTGCGGCGGGTCCGGTTCGAACGGCGCCGCTGCACCCTCGTCCACGACCGCGACCGCCGCACCGTCCGCCGCCGCGCCGTCCGCCACGGGGGCGGCCGGCTCGAGTGCGCCCGCGGTGCGGGAGGCGCCCGACGCCCCGGCGCTCGCCGCCTCGGTGGCGCTGAAGCCGCAGGAGTGGGCGGCCGGGTTCGTGCCCGGCGACCCCTACGAGGTGGCCGCCCTGGCCGAGCGGATGGTCGACACCTCCTGCGCGTACGTGCCGAACTCCCAGGGCACCGGCCTGATCGGGGCGATGGCGCGGACGGTGCGCCGGTCGGCGGCCGGCGCGAACGCCGCGGTGCTCGGCCGGTCGGCGGCCGAGGTGTACGTGCGGGCCGAGGACGCGCACGAGGCGGTCTCCGCGCTGCGCACCGACGCCCGCCGGTGCCAGGAGGTGACCGACGACCAGTACGGCCGGAAGTACCGGGCCACCCGCGAGGTCGCCCCGCCGCGGACCACCGCCGCCGACGAGGTCTACGCCGAGGAGGGGCAGACCTCCGCGCTGAGCGGCGGCGCGGCCGAGTTCCCGTTCGTCCACGTCGCGGCCCGCCGCGGGGCGACGGTCGTCGAGGTGTTCGTGGCGGTGGAGCAGGCGCAGGGCCTGGCCGCCGCCCGCGAGCAGTCCCGCACGGTGCTGGCCGCCCTGCTGGGCAAGCTGCCTCCGCAGTAGTCCGTCGGACGAGGGGCGGCGCACCGCCGCCCCTCACCGGCCCGACGCGGGTTCCTCCGCGGAGGGGCGGCCCGTCAGTCCACGGGCGCGGGCGCCGCAGAGGTGTCGAGCAGACGGCGCATCGACTCCGCGGCCCGGGCGGCCGCGTCGCCGCAGCAGTTGTTGAACAGGACGTGGACCTCGCGGGCCCGGTCCGCCATGGCGTGGATGCGCGGCGCCCAGGACGCCAGTTCCTCGGGCGTGTACGTGTGGCGGAACCTGTCCTCCTTCGAACCGGTCCCCCAGGCGGGGCTGCGCCCGTGGAAGCGCACGACCGCGAGCCGGTCGGAGGTGACCGGGGCGACCGGGGGCACGGACACGGGGAGCGTCTGCACCATGTCCACGGCCACGGCGGCCATCCCCAGCTCGGCCAGCAGGCCGGCGGTGCGGGCGGAGTGCGCCTCCCGCCACCAGTCGGGGTGCCGGAACTCGACGGCCACGGGCCATCCCGCGGTGCGCTCCCGGCAACGGCGCAGGAACGCCTCCGCGGGCCCGCCCGGGGCCAGTCCCGGGGGGAACTGGAAGAGCACCGCCCCCAGGCGTGCCGCCCCGCGCAGCGGCAGGAGGGCGCCACTGAAACGGGCCCACACCTCGTCGAGCAGTCCGGGGTCCGGCTCCGTCCGGCCGCGCTGCCGGGCGAGGGCCGGCCGTAGATCGGCGGGCAGCGCGGCCGACCGGGTCGGATGCCCGGTGAGCAGCGAGAACGCCTTCACGTCGAAGCGGAAGCCGGCCGGCGAACGCTCCGCCCACAGGGCGCTGTTGCGGGTGCTGGGCAGCCCGTAGTAGGTGGCGTCGACCTCCACCACCGGGAACCGCGCGGTGTAGTACCGCAGCCTGGCCTCCGCGCCGCGGTGGCCCTCCGGGTACCAGCCGCTGGCCACGAACGCCCGGTCCGTCCAGGAACACGTACCGACTCGGATCTCTCCCATGCCCCCGCGTCTGCCCGGTACGGCGCGACCGATTCGGTGGCCGGGCCGGGGCCGCCCGGCCCCACGACGCACCGCCCGGTCCCGACCGGCGGTCCCGGGCGGTGCAGCCCTGCCGGCAGAGCTGCCGCGGCAGTGGCCGACACCGGTCCACGGAGGTGCCCGGCGGCTCCCCGCGGGGCGTCCGCTCCGGGCCGACGATACGGGGAGGGGGTATCGTCGGTGAACGGGACACCACGGCGGAGGGGGCGCAGTGCACGGCAGGACGACCGGTGCCAGGACCGCCGTGCTCTGCGCCCTGCTGCTCGGCCTCTTCCTGATGCACGGCAGCCCCGCCTCGGCGGCCGACGGCTGCCACACCGACCGCCGTACGGGCATGCCGGCCGTCGCCGCGCACGCCCACGGGTCGGCCGTCCGGGCTGCCGGGGGGCCGGCCGTCCGGGCGCCTCAGCCGTACGGCACCGGCGGCCACTGCGTCTCCACCCAGGCGCGGGGCGGCGCACCGCTGCCCGCGCCGGGTCCGGCCCCGCTGTGCGGGGACGGTGCGGCGGCCGGACCGGACGGCCCGGGTGCCGCACCCACGGCCGGGGAGAGCGGACGGGCGCCCCCGGACGGCGGGCGCGGGCTGCTGCTGAAGGTGTGCGTGGCGCGCAGGTGAGGGTGCCACCCGGGTCCCGGCGGGATCCGGGCGCTGCCGTCCGCCCTCACCGGGCCCCGACGGGGCCCGCACACCTCGGAGCACACCTGTGACCATGAAGAACCGCCGGACCCGCGTGCTCGCGGCCGCCCTGCTCACCCTCGCCCTGACCGGCTGCGGCTCCGCCGCGAGCAGCGACGGCATGTCCGGCATGCACCACGGCTCGGGCGGCCACGCCCACGCCACGGCCTCCGGTGCGGCCGGAACCGGAGACACCACCGGCCACGACATGCCCGGACACGACGCGGGCGGCCACGACGCGGCCGCCGGCGACGGACTCGCCGCCGAACAGGGCGGCTACCGGCTGGACCTGGCCGCGGCCGAACTGCCCGGCGGCTCCCCCGCCGAACTGCGGTTCACCGTGGCCGGCCCGGACGGCGCCCGGCTGACCGCCTTCCAGCCCGAGCAGACCAAGCCGATGCACTTCTACGCGATCCGCTCGGACCTCACCGGCTTCCAGCACCTGCACCCCGCGATGGCCGCCGACGGCACCTGGACGGCGCCGCTCACCGCGCTGCGGCCGGGCAGCTGGCGGGTGTACGCCTCGTTCGTGCCGGACGCCGGCCCGGGCAAGGGCGCGGGCCTCGTGCTCAGCCGCCCGGTGACCGTGCCGGGCACCGCCGCCGACACCCCGCTGCCCGCCGCCGCGGCCACCACCACCGTCGACGGCTACACGCTGACCGTGGCGGGCACGCCCACCGCGGGCACCGCCACCGAGCTGAAGGTCACCGTCAGCAAGGACGGCCGGCCCGTCACCGACCTGCAGCCCTACCTCGACACCTTCGCCCACCTGACCGCCTTCCACGCCGGCGACCAGGCCTTCGCCCACCTGCACCCGCAGGCGGCCCGGAGCGCGGCGGGCGGCCCCGAGCTGACCTTCCACGCCGAACTGCCGAAGCCGGGCGACTGGCGGCTGCACCTGCAGTTCCAGACCGGCGGCACGCTGCACACCGCCGCGCTGACCCTGCGCGCCGTCTGACCGCCCGTCCCGGGAGGGCCCGCCCCGGCCCTCCCGGGACCGCCCCCTCCCGGGGCCGCCGCCCGGTACGCGAAGATGGACCGGTGACCCCCACCACCCCTCGCCCCCGCCTGATCGCCACCGACCTGGACGGCACCCTGCTGTGCAGCGGCGGCACCGTCTCCGACCGGACGGCGGCGGCCCTCGCCGCGGCCGAGCGGGCCGGCCTGCAGGTGGTCTTCGTGACCGGCCGCCCGCCGCGCTGGATGGCCCAGCTCAGCGGACACATCGGCGGCCACGGGGTGGCCATCTGCTCCAACGGCGGCGCGGTCGTCGACGTCCGGCGGGGCGAGCTGCTGGAGACCTTCCCGCTCGGCACCGAGGAGGCCCTGGCGGTGGTCCGCGCGCTGCGCGAGCGGCTGCCCGGCACCGCGTTCGCCTTCGAGTTCCCCGGCGGGTTCGCGCGGGAACCCGAGTACACCCTGGTGATGTGGGAGTCCGACAAGGAGCACCCGGTCGCGGACGCCGAGAAGCTGATCGCCGACGGCCGGGTGGACGGCCTGTTCAAGCTGCTCGCCAAGCACTCCGACCTCGACCCGGACACCTTCCTCGTCCGCGCCCGCGAGGCCGCCGGGCACCTCGCCGAGATCACCCGGTCCAGCCCGGTCAGCCTGCTGGAGATCAGCGCCGCGGGTGTCACCAAGGCCAGCACCCTGGCCCGCTGGTGCGGCGAGCAGGGCATCGACCGCTCCGAGGTGGTCGCCTTCGGCGACATGCCGAACGACCTGGAGATGCTCGCCTGGGCCGGCGCCTCGTACGCCGTCGCCAACGCCCACCCGGACGTGCTCGCCGCGGTGGCCCAGCACACCGTCAGCAACGAGGACGACGGCGTGGCGGCCGTCATCGAGACGCTCTTCTGAGGAGCGGGCGGCGCTGCCGGGGACGGTCAGAGCCTGGCCGACCAGCGGACCCGGGTGCCGCGGCCGCGCGGGCCGGGCTCGTGCCAGGCGTCGCCGCCCAGCGCCTCCGCGCGCCGGGCGAGGTTGCGCAGCCCGCTGCGGCGGCCGCCCTCCGGGATGCCGACGCCGTCGTCGGTGACCGTCAGCAGCACGCCCGGCCGCCCGCTCTCCAGCACCTCGGGATCGCCGGTGAGCGGCCGCCCCTCGGCGTCCAGGTGCACCGTCGCGTCGACCTCGACCGCCACCCGGGACGCCCGGGCGTGCCGGGCCGTGTTGGACAGCATCTCCCGCAGCGCGGCCAGCAGCTGACGGCCCGTACCCGCTCCCACCAGGCTCTCCACCGGCCCGGTGAACCCGACCGACGGCTTGAACCCGAGCGCCGCCGCGGCCTGGCTGGCCTCGCGCAACACCCGGGTGCGCAGGGTGTCCGGCTCGTTCCCGGTGTCGTGCTGCAGGGCGTAGATCGTGGTGCGGACCTCCTGGATCGTCGCGTCCAGCTCGTCCACCGCCTTGCCGATGCCCTCCTGCACCTCCGGGACGACCGCCCGGCGGGCCGCCCCCTCCAGCATCATCCCGGTGGCGAACAGCCGCTGGATCACCAGGTCGTGCAGGTCGCGGGCGATCCGGTCGCGGTCCTGGAACACCGCCAGCCGCTGCTGGTCCCGCTGGCCCTCGGCGAGCCGCAGCGCCAGCGCCGCCTGTGAGGCGAAGGTCTGCGCGAGCTGCTTCTCGCCGTCGGTGAACGGCGCCGTCCCGCGCGTCCGCCACACCACCAGCCCGCCCAGCACCCGGCCCGCCGACACCATCGGCACCGCCAACGCGGGGCCGAACCGGCGGGCCAACCGGAGCACCACGTCCGGATCCGTGGACATGTCCTCGAAGTAGACGCTCTCCCCCGCCAGCAGCCGCCCGGCGAAACCGCCCTGCGGCATCAGCTCCCCCCGGACGAACTCGGCGGCCTCGCCCGAGGCGTGCGCCACCCGCAGCCGGCCGTCCGAGGTCGGCAGCAGGATCATCCCCAGCGCGCCGTCCGCCAGGTCCCGGACCTGCTCGGCGGCGACCGTCAGCGCGACCTCGGCCTCGTCCGTGGAGAGCAGCGCCGTCGTCACCGCCGCCGCACCCGCGATCCACCGCTCCCGGCGACGCCCCGCCTCGTACAGCCGGGCGTTCTCGATCGCCACCCCGGCGGCCGTCGCCAGCGCCTGGACCACCTGTTCGTCCTCCGGGGTGAAACCGCCGCCGCCCTGCTTCTCGGTCAGGTACAGATTGCCGAACACCTCGCCGCGGACCCGGATCGGCACCCCCAGGAACGAGGTCATCTGCGGGTGGTGCGGCGGGAAGCCCGACGACCGCGGATCCTTCCGCAGATCGGCCAGGCGCAACGGCTCCGGGCGGTCGATCAGCGCGCCCAGGATGCCGCGGCCGGCCGGGAGCTCGCCGATCCGCGCCGCCGTCGCGTCGTCGATGCCGACGTGGATGAAGTCCGAGAGGCCGCCCTGCGGGGAGACCACGCCGAGGGCGGCGTACTCGGCGTCGACCAGCTCGGCGGCGCCGGCGGCGATCCGCTGCAGCGTCACGTGCAGGTCCAGGCCCGCGCCGACCGAGACCACGGCCTCCAGCAGCCGCTGCATCCGGTCGGTGACCGCGGCGGCCGACTGCAGGCGCTCGGACACCTCGCTGACCAGGGTGTCCAGGCCCAGCGAGGAGATCTCCGAGACCCGGCCCCGGCCGGCAGGCGACTCCATGCAGCCGAGCGTATGCCGCACCCGACCGACCCGCAGGACACCCCGGAGGGCGCCACCAGGGGCGCGGGTACCTGGTGCGGCTAGCCGCGTCCCGCGGGGGTGAGTTCGTGGTGGGCGAGGGTGGCGAGGTGGGAGTCGGGACGGGTGATGAGGTCGGACCAGCGGCCGCGTTCGGCGATGCGGCCGTGGTCGAGGACGATCACCTCGTCGACGGCGGTGTCGTCGAGGCCGGCGAGGCGGTGGGTGATGAGGAGGGTGGTGCGGCCGGCGGTGGCGGCGAGGAGGTCCGCGGTGAGGGCGTCGGCGGTGGGCAGGTCGAGGTGTTCGGCGGGCTCGTCGAGGATCAGTACGGGGAAGTCGGCGAGCAGGGCGCGGGCGAGGGCGAGCCGCTGGCGCTGGCCGCCGGAGAGCCGGGCGCCGTGTTCGCCGACCATGGTGTCGAGTCCGTCGGGGAGGGTGTCGACCCAGGGCAGCAGGCGGGCGGCGGCGAGCGCCCCGCGGAGGGCGTCCTCGTCGGCGTCCGGCCGGGCGAGCCGCAGGTTCTCCCGCAGGGAGCTGTCGAAGACGTGGGCGTCCTGCGCGCAGAGGCCGATCACCCGGCGGACGTCCTCGCCGGTGAGGGTGCGGGTGTCGGCGGCGTCGGGCCCGAGGGTGATGCTGCCGGCGGTCTGGTCGAGGAAGCGCAGCAGGACGTGGGCGAGGGTGGTCTTGCCGGAGCCGGAGGAGCCGACGACGGCGATCCGGTGGCCGGGGGTGAGGTCGAGGTCGATGTCGTGGAGGGCGTCGGTGTGCTGTCCGGGCCAGCGGGCGGTGAGGCCGCGGACGGCGACCGGCAGGGGGGTGACGGGCAGCGGACGGGGTTCGACGGGTTCGGTGACGGGTTCGGGGGCGGTGAGGACCTCGTCGAGGCGGGCGCGGGCGGTGCGGCTGCGCTCGCGGAAGCGGACGGCGGTGGGCATCCCGGCGACGGCCTCGAACGCGGCGAGCGGGGTGAGGACGACGACGGCGAGGCAGACCCCGGGCAGGGCGCCGGTGCTGACGCCGTGCACGCCGACGGCGGCGGCGAGGACGACGGTGAGTCCGGTGACGAGGGTGGTGAGTCCGGCGCCGAGGGCGGTACCGGCGGCGGAGCGGGCGGCGAGGCCGGTGAGCCGGTCGTCGGCGTCGCGGGCGGCGGCGAGGCGGCGGGGGAGGGCACCGGCGACGGTGAGTTCGGCGGTGCCGGTGAGGGTGTCGAGGACGGCGGTGGTGAGGGCGCCGCGGGCGGCGGCCTGGCGGCGTTCGGCGCGGCCGGAGATCCGGGCGGCGAGTGCGGGGACGGCGGCGCCGGCCAGCAGCAGGCCGAGGGCGAGGACGGCTCCGGCGGCGGGCAGCAGCAGGCCGAGGGCGGCGGCGGAACCGGCCGAGACGAGCGCGGCGACGGCGGCGGGCAGCCGCCAGCGCAGGTGGTGGTCCTGGACGGCGTCGACGTCGGCGACGAGCCGGGCGAGCAGGTCTCCTCGGCGGTAGGCGGGCAGCCCGGCGGGGGCGAGCCGTTCGAGGCGGCGGTAGACGGCGACCCGGACGCCGGCCAGCGCCTTGAGGACGGCGTCGTGGGAGACCAGCCGTTCGGCGTAGCGGAAGACGGACCGGCCGATGCCGAAGGCGCGGACGGAGGTGACGGCGACCATCAGGTAGAGCACCGGCGGCATCTCGGAGGCGCGGGAGATCAGCCAGCCGGAGGTGCCGAGGAGGGCGACCGCGCAGCCGAGGGCGAGGGTGCCGAGCAGGACGGCGCCGGCGAGCCGGGGCCGGGTCGGCGGGTGGGGTTCGGGTCCGTCCTCGGTGGCGGGCCGGACCTGCACGGGTCGGACGGCAGCGGGCTCGGCGGGCGCGGCGGGCAGCGGTTCGGCCGGGGCGTCGGCGGCGGGGCCGGGCAGGCGGTGGACGCGGTCGGCGGCGGCGAGCAGGGCGGGCCGGTGGGCGACCAGCAGGACGGTGCGGGTGCCGTGCAGGGCGCGGACGGCGTCGACGACGGCGGCCTCGGTGGCGTTGTCGAGGTGGGCGGTGGGCTCGTCGAGGACCAGCAGCGGCCGGTCGGTGAGCAGGGCGCGGGCGAGCGCGAGGCGCTGCCGCTGGCCGGCGGAGAGGCCGGCGCCGCCTTCGCCGAGCAGGGTGTCGGGGTCGGCGAAGTCGAGGGCGTGGGCGGCGGCGAGCGCGGCGGCGACCTCGCCGTCGGTCGCCCCGGGGCGGGCGAGCCGGACGTTCTCGGCGACGGTGCCGGCGAAGAGGTGGGGGTGCTGGGGCACCCAGGCGATCTGGCGGCGCCACTCCTCGGGGTCGAGGTCGGCGAGGTCGTGGCCGCCGACCCGGACGGTGCCCGCGTCGGGCCGGACGAAGCCGAGCAGCGCGGCGATCAGGGTGGACTTGCCGGCGCCGCTGGGCCCGGTGAGGGCGGTGGTGGTGCCGGGTTCGAGGGTGAGGTTGGCGCCGTCCAGGGCGGGGGTGCTGCGGCCGGGGCGCAGCACGGTGACCGCGTCGAGTTCGACCGGGGTGGTGGCGAGCGGCGGGACGGGGCGGGTGCCGGCGGCGGGCAGCGGGGTCTCCAGCAGGTCGAAGACCTGTCCGGCGGCGCTGAGTCCTTCGGCGCTGGCGTGGTAGAGCGCGCCGACCTGGCGGATCGGCAGGTGGACCTCGGGGGCGAGGACGAGGACGAGCAGCCCGGTCTCCAGGTCGAGGGTTCCGTCGACCAGCCGGAAGCCGACGGAGACGGCGACCAGGGCGACGGAGAGGGTGGAGAGGAGTTCCAGGGCGAAGGAGGAGACGAAGGCGATCCGCAGGGTGCGCAGGGTGGCGCGGCGGTGCTCGTCGGTGATCCGGGCGATGGTGCGGGCCTGGGCCCTGGCCCGGTCGAAGACCTTGAGGGTGGGCAGGCCTGCGACCACGTCGAGGAAGTGGTGGGAGAGCCGGGCGAGCTGCTGCCACTGGCGGTCGGTGCGGGCCTGGGTGGCGAGGCCGATCAGCACCATGAAGAGCGGGATGAGCGGCAGGGTGACGGCGATGATCGCGGCGGAGACCCAGTCGGCGCCGAGGATCCGGGCGAGGACGACGGCGGGGACGACGACGGCGAGGGCCAGCTGCGGGAGGTAGCGGGCGAAGTAGTCGTCGAGGGCGTCGATCCCGCGGGTGGCGAGGGCGGCGAGTTCGCCGGTGCGGCGCCCGTCGAGGGCGTCGGGGCCGAGTGCGGTGGCGTGGTCGAGCAGCCGGCCGCGCAGGGTGGACTTGACCCGGGCGACCGAGCGGTGGGCGGTGAGTTCGGTGAGCCAGGCGACGGCGGCCCGCCCGGCCGCGGTGGCGGCCAGGGCGAGCAGCGGTCCGGTGAGGTCGTACCGGTGCTGCTGGAAGGCGCGGACGACGATCTCGGCGATCAGGCCGGCCTGGACGACGACCAGGACGGCCCCGGCACCGCCGAGCAGGACGGAGCCGGCGAGGAAGGCGCGGGTGGCGGCGGCGTACCGCAGCAGCCGGGGGTCGACGGGCTTCATCAGTGGTGCACTGCCGCGGGGATGTGCTGGACGCCGATCCGCCGGCGGAACACCCAGTACGTCCAGCCCTGGTAGAGCAGCACGATCGGGGTGAAGACCAGGGCGACGACGGTCATCACCTTGAGGGTGTAGGCCGAGGAGGCGGCGTTCCCGACGGTGAGGCTCCAGGCGGGGTTCAGGGTGGAGGGCATCACGTCGGGGAAGAGCGAGAGGAAGAGCATCGCGGTGGCGGTGGCCACGGTGGTGCCGGAGAGGGCGAACGCCCAGCCCTCGCGGCCGACCTGGTTGGCCGCCAGGGCGCCGAGCAGGGCGAGCACGGCGACGACGAGGGCGGCGAGGCTCCAGCCGTCGCCGGAGTCGGCCTGGGTCCAGATCAGGAAGGCGGCGGCGAGGACGGCGGTGGCGAGCCCGAGCCGCAGCGCCTGGGCCCGGGCCCGTTCGCGGATCTCGCCGACGGTCTTGAGCGCGGTGAACACGGCGCCGTGGAAGGTGAAGAGCACCAGGGTGGTGAGCCCGCCGAGGATCGCGTACGGGTTCAGCAGGTCCCAGAAGGTTCCGGTGTAGTTCTTCTGCGCGTCGATGTCGACGCCGTGGACGATGTTGGCGAAGGCGACGCCCCAGAGGAAGGCGGGGATCAGGGAGGTCCAGAAGATGGCCAGCTCCCAGTTGCGCTGCCAGTTCTCCTCGGTGCGCTTGGCCCGGTACTCGAAGGCGACGCCGCGGACGATCAGGCAGACCAGGATGACCAGCAGCGGGACGTAGAAGCCGCTGAACAGCGTGGCGTACCAGTCGGGGAAGGCCGCGAAGGTGGCGCCGCCGGCGGTCAGCAGCCAGACCTCGTTGCCGTCCCAGACCGGGCCGATGGTGTTGATCAGGACGCGCCGCTCGGTGGTGTTCCGGGCGAGGGTGCGGGTGAGGATGCCGACGCCGAAGTCGAACCCTTCGAGGAAGAAGTAGCCCGTCCACAGGACGGCGATGAGGATGAACCAGAGGTCGTGGAGGTGCATGCCGTTTCCGTCCTCAGTAGGCGAAGGCGAGGGGCTTGTCGGCGTCGTCGCCGTCGGACGGGCCGCGCAGCACCGGGTCCTTCGCGGGCGGCCGCTCCGAGGTGTCGGGGCCGGGCTTGGCGTACTTGACGAGGAGTCGGACCTCGACGACGGCGAGGACCGCGTAGAGCGCGGTGAGGGTGATCAGCGAGCCGGTCTGCAGGCCGACGCCGACGCTGGGGGAGGAGGCGTTGGCGGTCTTCATCAGGCCGAAGACGACCCAGGGCTGGCGGCCCATCTCGGTGAAGATCCAGCCGAAGCTGTTGGCGATCAGCGGGAAGCCCATGGTGAGGATGCCGATCCGCCAGCTCCACCTGCTGAAGAAGGTGTTCATCTCCCGGTGCTTGGTGAGCATCAGGCGGGGCGGTTCCTCCTCGCCGGTGCGGTACTCCTCGGCGAGCCAGAACCTCCGCCGGGTGGTCCACAGGCCGATCAGCGCGGCGACGAAGGACGTCATGCCGAAGCCGATCATCAGGCGGAAGCCCCAGTAGGTGACGAAGATGTTCGGGATGTAGTCCTGGGGCTGCCCGCCGTACTTCGCGGCCTCCGCGGCGGCGGTGTCGTTGATGCCGGGAACGGAGCTGGCGAAGTCGCTGTGGGCGAGGAAGGACAGTATTCCGGGGATCTCCAGCTCGACCGAGTTGTGGCCGCGGGAGACGTCGCCGACCGCGAAGATCGAGAAGGGTGCGGGCGACCGGGTGTCCCAGAGGGCCTCGGCAGCGGCCATCTTCATCGGCTGCTGCTCGAACATGACCTTGGCGAGGGTGTCGCCGCTGACGGCGGTGCCGAGGCCGGCCACCACGGCCATGGCCAGGCCCACCCGGAGCGAGGTGCGCATCGCGGCGGTCTTCCGGCCGTCGGTCTCCTTGCCGCGCTTGGCCCGCCACAGGTGGTACGAGGCGATGCCGACCACGAAGGCGGCGCCGGTGAGGAAGGCGGCGGTGAGGGTGTGGAAGGCCTGGACGAGGGTGGTGTTCTGGAAGAGCACCCGGGCGATGTCGGTGAGCTGCGCCTTGTGGGTGGCCGGGTCGACCCTGTAGCCGACCGGGTGCTGCATCCAGGAGTTGGCGGCCAGGATGAAGTACGCGGACAGCACCGTCCCGAGCGCGACCATCCAGATGCAGGCGCAGTGGACCTTCTTCGGCAGCCGGTCCCAGCCGAAGATCCACAGGCCGATGAAGGTGGACTCGAAGAAGAAGGCGATCAGCGCCTCCATCGCGAGCGGGGCGCCGAACACGTCGCCGACGAAGCGCGAGTAGTCGGACCAGTTCATGCCGAACTGGAACTCCTGCACGATGCCGGTGACCACGCCCATCGCGATGTTGATCAGGAAGAGCTTGCCCCAGAACTTGGTGGCGTGGAAGTACTTCTCCCTACCGGTCCGGACCCAGGCGGTCTCCAGGCCGGCCACGGTCGCCGCCAGGCTGATCGTCAGCGGGACGAACAGGAAGTGGTAGACGGTGGTGATGCCGAACTGCCATCTGGCGACCGTCTCGTGCGCGACTGCCAGGTCCACAGCGCTCTCCTCAAATCCGCCATCATCCGGACAAACGGGTGTGTAGCACGCATCCACACCGAAGCATGCCAAGCTTGTCCGCTTGTGAAAGTGAACACGTTCACAAGCGCAGTATGCACCACTCCTACATCGGCAGATGAGGCGGGGGTGTGGTTGTGCGTCCATCGGATGATCCGACGGAACGCGGCGCGGTCACAATCGGCGGCCAGGTGGGTCGGTTCGACGACCTGGCACTTGACAGCGGGCTCCGGCGTCCGGGCCGCTCAGAGCTGGCGGGGCAGCAGCACCCGGAACGCGGCGCCGTCGCCCGGCGCGGTGTCCAGGGTCAGGGTGCCGCCGTGCGCACTCACCAGGGCCGAGGCGATGGCCAGGCCGAGGCCCGCTCCCCCGCCCTCCCGGCGGCTGCGCGAGGCGTCCACCCGGTAGAACCGCTCGAAGACCAGCGAGGCCTGGTCGCCCGTCATGCCCGGTCCCCGGTCCGCGACCTCCAGCAGGCAGCGGCCGTCCACCGACCCGACGCCGATCCGCACCGCGGTGCCCGGCGGGGTGTGCTTCACCGCGTTGCCGACCAGGTTGGTGACCACCTGGCGCAGCCGCGCCTCGTCGCCCATGACCGGTGCGGCCTGCGGCGCCCCCGCACCCGCCGGGCCGGTGAGCGAGACGGGCCGGCCCGGGTCCAGGGCCGTCAGGTCGTGCAGGGCGTCCGCGGCGAGGGTCCGCAGGTCCATCGGCGCGAGGTCGAGCGGGCGCTCCTCGTCGAGCCGGGCCAGCATCAGCAGGTCCTCGACCAGGCCGCCCATCCGGACGGCCTCCGCCTCGATCCGGTCCATCGCCCGGTCGGTGTCCGGCAGCGCGCCCATCCGGTGCAGTTCGGCGAAGCCGCGGATGCCCGCCAGCGGGGTGCGCAGCTCGTGCGAGGCGTCGGCGACGAAGCGGCGCATCCGCGCCTCGGACTCGGCCCGGGCCGCGAACGCCGCCTCGATCTGCGCCAGCATCCCGTTCAGCGCGGCGGACAGCCGGCCGACCTCGGTGCCGGGCGCGAGCTCGGGCATCCGGTGCGACAGCTCGCCGGAGGCGATCCGGGCGGCGCCCTCCTCGATCCGGCGCAGCGGGCCCAGCCCGGCCCGGACGGCGAACAGGCCGAGCACGGCGATCAGCAGCAGCACCACGCCGCCGATCGCCAGGAAGGCGGTGCGCAACCGGTTGACGGTGCTGCGGACGTCGTCCAGGGAGACCGCCACCAGCACGTAGGCGGGCAGTTGGGTGCCCTGCCCGGTCGCGGCGGCACCGGGGCTGCCGCCCGGCATGCCGACCGAGGCGCCCGGGTCGACCGGCAGCACCAGGACGCGCCACTCCCCCGCGTCGTGCTCGGCCGGAACGTCGAAGGCGGTGCGCTCGCGGGCCGCCAGGGTGCCGCCGGTGAGGCCGCCGAGGTAGGGGGCGCCGTCGGAGTCGGTGACCGGCTGGCGCAGCACCATCTCCACCGCGCCGTCCCGGCCCAGGTACTGGACGACGTACTGACTGGGCAGGAACTGGTTGATCCGTCGGCCGGCGCCGCCCCCGCCGCCCACCCCGCTGCCGTCGGCCTGACCGGCACCCGCACCGCCGGCCCGCTGACCGCCGCTCTGACCCGTGCCGCTCTGACCCGCGCCCTGGCCGCCGGACGGCGTCCGGCCGGGCACCCGGCGGGAGAGCGGTTCGCCGAAGCGCTGCAGCTGCTGGTCGGTGCGCTCGACCAGCTGCGACTCGACGGTGGCGATGACCAGGGTGTCGCTGACCACCAGGCCCGTGGTGACCAGCAGCAGGGCCAGCACGAGCAGCCGGACGCGTAGGGAGAGCCGGGCGAGCAACGGTCAGGCCTGCGGCGGGCGGCGCAGCGCGTAGCCGATGCCGCGGACGGTGTGGATCAGCTTGGGCCCGTGCACGGACGCGCCGGAGTCGAGCTTGCGCCGCAGGTAGGAGATGTAGGACTCGACGATGGAGAGGTCGCCGCCGAAGTCGTAGGCCCACACGTGGTCGAGGATCTGCGCCTTGGACACCACCCGGCCGACGTTGGCCATCAGGTAGTGCAGCAGCTTGAACTCGGTGGGGGAGAGCGAGACCGGGCGGCCCGTCCTGGTCACCTCGTGCGCGACCGGGTCGAGGGTGAGGTCGGCGACGATCAGCCGGCCGTCCTCGGCGGGGCCGCCGGCCCGGCGGAGGATCGCCCGGATCCGGGCTATCAGCTCCTCCAGGCTGAACGGCTTGGTGACGTAGTCGTCCGCGCCGAGGGCCAGGCCCTGGACCTTGTCGCCGGTGGCGTCCCGGGCGGTGAGCAGCAGCACCGGAACGTGCTCGCCCGCGGCGGGCCACCGGGTCTGGTCGCGCAGCCGCTCGACGACGGTGAAGCCGTCGAGGTCGGGGAGCATCACGTCGAGGACGACGAGGTCGGGCCGCTCGGCGGCGACGGCGGCAAGGGCCTCCTCGCCGGTCGCCGCCGAGGCCACCCGGAAGCCGGAGAACCGCAGGCTGGCGGAGAGCAGTTCGCGGATGTTCGGTTCGTCGTCGACGACCAGGAGGAACGCCTCACCGGGAGCGGCCGCCCCGCCTGCGGTCTGTACTGTCCCTGACACGTGCGCTACGCCTCCCGGTCCTCACGAAATCTTCTCATCGGACGATAGCCCGGGAAGGCTATGCGGGGTTGATGAAAGTTGGATGATGCCGCCCCCGCCATCGTAAGCGCTCCGTCCGGCTACCCGGCGGTCACCGCCGAAGCCGCCGCGGCCGCCGCGCCGCGGGCCCGGGCGCGCTTGGCGTAGAGCACCGTCCACAGCACCAGGAGGCCGGTGACGCCGTAGGAGAGCACCGAGTTCACCGCGACCATCGCGCCGGTGGACAGCACGTAGGTGAGTCCGACCCGCAGGAGCGCCTCGGCGACGTAGCCGAGCCCCCAGCCGAGGGTCAGGTTGCGCTGCACCCGACGGAAGCCCTCGAACTGCCACAGGCCGTTCCACCGGGCCAGGCCCTCGGCGCTGCCGTCGGTGCCGAACTTGCGGCCGAAGTAGAACATCAGCGGCCGGGGCGCGGCCAGCGAGGCCAGACAGACCAGCCCGAAGAGCCCGGTCACCAGCGAGTCCTTGACCAGCAGCAGCCGGGCGCTGTTCGGGCCGGCCACGGTGACCAGCACGGTGATCGCCAGGAACACCAGGGTGATCGCGGCGAACTCGTCGACCCGCCGGTGCCAGGCGAGGTAGACGACCACGTCGACCACCGGCCACAGACCGGAGAGCAGCAGGGCGGTGACCTCGCTGTGGCCGTGGTCGACCAGGTTGTTGTAGGTGAGCAGCGGCGCCACCACGTTCAGGCCGATGGTCAGCACCCAGCCCAGCGCGGTCGCGCCGCCGCCACCGCGGGCAGGCTTGTTCTCCGACACGGTTCCCCCGATTTCTCTGTACATGTCGAGCCCGGACAGCCTAGTGAGGCCGCGTCAGGTGCGCCATGAAAGAAAAGGTCAAGGAGCCGGCCGGGGGCGGCGGAGGGTCAGCGGCTGCCGGTGCCCGCGCCGCCCGCACCGCCGCCGGCGCCGCGGCCGCCGAAGCCGCCGGCCGCCGAGCCCTCGGTGAGCTGGGTGGCGGTGTAGGAACCGTCCGAGCCCTTCTGGCCCAGCACGGTGACGGTCTGTCCGGGCTGCAGGTCGCCGACCTTGCCCTCCTTGTTGAGGGTGACCTTGGTGCTGTCGGCGGTGGTGACCTTGACGGTGTTGCCGGAGGCGTCGGTCAGGTAGACGGTCGTGCCGTCCACCGAGGCGACGGTGCCGCGGGTGAAGCCGGCGCCGTTCTGCCCGCCGGGCGCGTTCCCGCCCGCGGTCCCGGTCCGGCCGTTGCCGCCCGCGCCGGGGAACCCGCCGTAGCCGCCGAAGCCGCCCGGTCCCGCGCCCCGGCGGCCGGCCGCCGCCTGTCGGCCGGCGCCGTTGCCGTCGTCCTTGGCGTACCAGGCGCCACCGGCGAAGGCGGCGGTGGCTATCACCGCGCCGGCCAGCACCAGGGTGGGCCAGGGCAGGCGCGGGCGGGGCGGGGCGGCGAGTTCCGCGGCGATGTCGCGGGCGTCGGGCGCGGTGTTGAGCAGCTCGGTCGCCTCGACCGGGCCGAGGGCGCGGCCGGGCTCGTTCTCGCTGGTCATGTCGGATGCTCCTGGGTCACTCGTGGCGGAGGGCTTCGATCGGGCGCAGCGAGGCGGCCCGGCTGGCGGGGTAGCTGCCGAAGAACAGTCCGATGGCGACGGCGATGCCGAAGGCGCCGAGGACGGACTCCGGGATGACCACCGGCTCGATGCCGACGATCGTGAAGTGCGAGCCGATCAGGCCGGCGGCGACGCCGAGGCCGGCGCCGGTCACCGAGAGCAGGGTGGACTCGGTGAGGAACTGGCCGAGGATGACCCCGCGCGGGGCGCCCAGCGCCTTGCGGATGCCGATCTCCCTCGTCCGCTCGGTGACGGTCACCAGCATGATGTTGGTGATGCCGATGCCGCCGACCAGCAGCGAGATCGCCGCCACCGCGCCGAGCAGCACGGTGAAGGTCTTGGTGGTGGACTCCCGGGCGGTGAGCAGCGAGGTCTGGCTGCTGATCCGGAAGTCGACCTTGGTCGCGTCGGTGATGGCGTGGGTGCCCATCAGGATCCGGGTGATGTCGCTCTGCGCCTCGGTGGTGGCCTCGGCGGAGGCGGCCTGCACCATGATCTGGTTGACCGAGCCGAAGCCGGTGAAGGCGTTCTGCACGGTGGGCAGCGGGGCGATCACCACGTCGTCCGGGTCGTTGAAGCCGGTGGAGCCCTTCGGGGTGAGCACGCCGACCACGGTGAACGGGGTGCCGCCGATGGTGATCCGCTTGCCGACCGGCTCCTCGGTGTCGAAGAGCTGCTTGGCGGTGGTGGCGCCGATCACCGCCACCTTGCGGGAGTTGAGGACGTCGTCGTTGGAGAAGTAGTCGCCGTCCTCGACCTTCTGGTTGGCCGTCTCGAAGTAGGCGGGGTAGGTGCCGACGATCGAGCCCGGCTGGTACGAGATGTTCCCGTACAGCGCGGTGCCGGAGGTGGTGACGACCGGCGCCACCGACTTGATGGACGGGCTGTCGGCGTCGGTGGCGAGCGCCTTGGCGTCGGCCACGGTGAGCGCCTTGGCGGCCGTGGCGGACCCGCGGCCGGCGTTGGAGGAGACGGTCAGCGCGTTGGTGCCGAGCGAGGTGATGGACGCCTTGACCGCCTCCGAGGAGCCGTTGCCGACGGCGAGCAGCAGGATCACCGAGGCGACGCCGATGAGCACGCCGAGCATGGTGAGCGCGGAGCGGACCTTGTTGGCGACCAGGCCGCCGACCGCGAAGCGGATCATCTGCCAGAGGATCATGCGGGCACCTCCGCGGCGAGGGCGGGCGGCGGCCCGTCCACCGGCGCGCGGCGGACGTCGTCCACGATCGCGCCGTCGACCAGCCTGAGCACCCGCTTGGCGTGCAGGGCGACCTCGTCCTCGTGGGTGATCACCACGACGGTGCGGCCGGCCGCGTTCAGCCGGTCGATGATCGCCAGGACCTCGGCGGTGGAACGGGAGTCGAGGTTGCCGGTGGGCTCGTCGGCCAGCAGCATGGCGGGCGCGGTGACCAGGGCGCGGGCGACCGCGACGCGCTGCTGCTGGCCGCCGGAGAGCTCGTTGGGCTTGTGTCCGGCGCGGTCGGCGAGGCCGACCAGCTCCAGCGCGGCCAGGGCCCGGCGGCGCCGTTCGGCGGCCCGTACCCCGGCGTAGGCGAGCGGCAGCTCGACCTGCGCCAGGGCGGTGGTGCGGGGCACCAGGTTGAACGACTGGAAGACGAAGCCGATCTTGCGGTTGCGGACCAGCGAGAGCCGGCTCTCGTCGAGGTGGCCGACGTCGGTGCCGTCGAGCAGGTAGCGGCCGGAGGTGGGCACGTCCAGGCAGCCGAGGATGTTCATCAGGGTGGACTTGCCGGAGCCGGAGCTGCCCATCACCGCGACGTAGTCGCCCTCCTCGATGTCGAGGCTGACGCCCAGCGGCTCGCCGGTGCCCGGTGCCGACGGGCCGCGCAGCGCGTGCACGGCGGAGTCGCCCTGGCCGTACGACTTGGTCACCCGGCTGATCCGGATCACCGGGGGCTTGGTGGCGGCCATCAGCGGGTGCCGCCGCCGGTGCGGGCACCGCCGCCGGTGCGGGCACCGCCGCCGGTGCGGGCACCGCCGCCGAAGCCGCCGGCTCCGCCCGCGGCGCCGAGGCCGCCGGCCGCCCCGCCCGCGCCCGGGAAGGCGCCGTTCGGGAAGCCGTTGCCGGTGGCGGCGGTGGTGGAGGTCAGCTCGACCTTGTCGCCCTCGGCGAGTCCCTCGACCACCTGGACGGTGGTGTCGCCCTCGATGCCGACGGTGACCGGCACCCGCTCGGTGGAGCCGTCCTCGTGGACGAGGGTGGCGGTGCGGGAGCTGCCGGTGCCGGCCAGTGCGGCGGTGGGCACCGAGAGCGCGTCGTCGGCCTCGCCGACGGTGACCGAGATGGTCGCGCTCAGACCGGTGCGCAGCTTGGCGGTGTCACTGGTGATCTGCAGCACCGCGCCGTACTGGACGGCGCCGCCGCTGCCGCCGGAGGAGCTGGGCAGCGAGCTGACGGACAGCACGGTGGCGTTCAGCTTGGTGTCGGACTGGGCGTTCAGGGTGACGGTGGCGGACTCGCCCTTCTTGAGCTTGAGCGAGTCGAGCTCGGAGAAGTTGGCGGTCACCTGCATGCCGCTCGGGTTGGTCAGCACCACGAAGCCGGTGGGGGTGGTGGAGGAGGAGGACGTGCTGCCGTTGCCGGTGCCCGTACCGCTGCCGCTGCTCTTGCTGCCGGTGCCCGAGGCGCCGCTGCCGGAGGAGCCGCCCGTGCCGGTGCCGCTCACGGAGTCGCCGACCTTGCCGGCGACCGAGGCGACCGTGCCGTCGGCGGTGGCCTTGAGGGTGGTGCCGGCGAGGGCCGTCTCGGCGTTGGTGAGGGCCGTCTCGGCGGAGTCGACCTGCTGCTGGGCCTGGGCGACCTGGGCGGCGTCCACCTTGGTGGTGGTCGTGGTGGTCGGCGTCTGCTGGGCCGTGCCGCCGCCGCGGCCGGTGCTGCCGGCGGACGATCCGCCGGAGCCGCCGGTCGTGGTGGTGACGGTCTCGCCGGCCTTGGCCTTGGTGAGGTTGGCCTTGGCGGTGGCCAGGGCCGACTCGGCGGCGTCCACGTCCTGCTGGGCGGCGGTGGTGTCGACGGTGGCCAGCACCTGGCCCTTGGTCACGGTGTCGCCGACGGCGACCTTGACCGAGGTGAGCCTGCCGCCGGTGACGAAGTCCTGCCCGGTGTCGGAGGGCGAGGAGAGCGTGCCGGAACCGGACACGGTGGCCAGGACCGTGCCCTTGGCGACCGTGGCGGTCCGCACGCGCGTGCCGCTCGCGGCGGAGCTGGTTCCGGAGTCCACGGTGGTGTACGCCAGCGCGGCCCCGCCGACCAGGGCCACACCGAGCGCGGAGTTGACGAGGACGGCACGGCGCCGTCGCGGGAGCACCTTCATGGCGGACAGCTTCGCCCCGTGCTCTTTCCGGTTGCTGGCGCCTTCCTGGGAGTCGACTGGAACCGTCAATCCGGACAATCCACGCATATAACGGCGCCAGGGTGGCTCTCTCTACCCCTTGGGGATGAAGCGTTGATCCGCCTCCCAGGAAGTTCCCAGTCTTTACGTCCGAGCTTCTGAACTTGCCGGGGTGCCGGAGGGCCCGGACGGGGGCATGCGACGGGGCCCGCCGCCGTCGCCGGCAGCGGGCCCGTCGGGGAACCCGGGGAGACCCCGGCTCAGAGCTCCTTGCGGAAGGCCTCCGCGGTCGCCAGGAAGATGTCGTTGCCGGCGGTCTCGCCGATCGACACCCGGACGCCCTCGCCGGGGAACGGGCGGACGACCACGCCGGCGGCCGCGCAGGCGGCGGCGAAGTCGACGGTGCGCTCGCCGAGCCGCAGCCAGACGAAGTTGGCCTGCGAGTCGACGACCGTCCAGCCCTGGGCGCGCAGCCCGGCCAGCACCCGGCTGCGCTCGGCGACCAGCGACTCGACCCGCTCCAGCAGCGCCTCCTCGGCGCGCAGCGAGGCGACCGCGGCGTCCTGGGCGAGCTGGCTGACGCCGAACGGCACCGCGGTCTTGCGCAGCGCGGTGGCCACCGGCTCGTGGGCGACCGCGAAGCCGACCCGCAGGCCGGCCAGGCCGTAGGCCTTGGAGAAGGTGCGCAGCACGCAGACGTTCGGCCGGTCGCGGTAGACGTCGATGCCGTTGGGCACCTCGGCGTCGCGGATGAACTCGATGTAGGCCTCGTCGACCACGACCAGGATGTGGCCGGGCACGGCGTCGAGGAAGCGCTCCAGCTCGGCACGGTGGATCACGGCGCCGGTCGGGTTGTTGGGGTTGCAGACGAAGATCAGCCGGGTGCGGTCGGTGATCGCGGCGAGCATGGCGTCGAGGTCGTGCTCCTCGTCCGCGGTCAGCGGCACGGGCACGGGGGTGGCACCGGCCACCTGGGTGATGATCGGGTACGCCTCGAAGGAGCGCCAGGCGAAGATCACCTCTTCGCCGGGGCCCGCGGTGGCGAGCACCAGGGACTGGGCGACGCCGACCGAGCCGGTGCCGGTGGCGATGTGCTCGACCGGGACGCCGAAGCGGGCGGCGAGCTCCTCGGTGAGGCCGGTGACGGCCATGTCCGGGTAGCGGTTGAACGAGCCCGCGGCGGCGGTGGCCGCCTCCAGCACGCCGGGCAGCGGCGGGTAGGGGTTCTCGTTCGAGGACAGCTTGTACGCGTCGGCACCGGCCGGCTTGCCCGGCTTGTAGGTGGGGATGCCGTCCAGGGTCGGCCTCAGCCGGGGCCCCTGCGCTGCGGTACCGCTCACGGTCGTTCTCCTTCTGTGCTGTCTTGGGCGCGCGTGCCGGGCCGCGCACACCGGGTTCGCCGGTCCCGCGCCGCCCCTCGCCACACACCCGCGCCACCCCGGTCGGGTGCCCCGCACGATACCGGCCGGGCTCACCCATGCGGGTGAGATGCCCGATCGGGTTACGGGTGCAGATCAGCCATTCTGCCGCGTTCCCACGGCACATGTCAGAGGTAACAAGCCCAGATCGGAGCGGGTATCGAAGGGTGTGATCCGTTCCGACTCTTGGAGAAACGTATCTTCAGACCGGTGGCCGGGGCCGGTCACAGCCCGCTGTCATGCGCCATACGATCGGTCCGCCATGACAGCAGCAGCCAACCAGAGCGGACGGCGGTCCACCTCGCGGCGCCTGGAGCGGGCCGGCATCCGGGACGTCGCGGCGGCCGCCGGAGTGTCGATCACCACGGTCTCCGACGCCCTCAACGGGAAGGGCCGCCTGCCCGAGGAGACCAGAAGCAGGGTGCGCGAGGTCGCCGAGCGCCTGGGCTACCGCCCCTCCGCGGCCGCCCGCACCCTGCGCACCGGCCGCTCGGGCCTGATCGGCCTCACCGTGACCACCTACGGCGAGGAGCCGTTCACCTTCACCGAGTTCGCCTACTTCGCGGAGATGGCGCGGGCCGCCACCAGCGCGGCGCTCGGCCGCGGCTTCGCCCTGGTCGTGCTCCCCGCCTCGTCCCGGCACGACGTCTGGAGCAACATCGCCCTGGACGGCACGGTGGTCATCGACCCGCCCGACCAGGACCCGCTGGTGACCGAGCTCTACCGGTCCGGCGTGCCCGTGGTCAGCGACGGCAAGCCGGGCAACTGCCCGGTCACCGCCTGGGTCGACAACGACCACGAGGCCGCCGTGCTGGACATCCTGGACCACCTGTCGGAGGCCGGCGCCCGCCGGATCGGCCTGCTCACCGGCACCAGCACCGACACCTACACCCGGCTCTCCACCGAGGCGTACCTCGGCTGGTGCCGGCGGGTCGGCCAGGAGCCGGTCTACGAGACCTATCCGGCGCACGACCCGGCGGCCGGCGCCGTGGCGGCCGACCGGCTGCTCGCCCGGCCGGACCGGCCGGACGCGGTCTACGGCCTCTTCGACCCGAACGGCACCGACCTGCTGGCCGCCGCCCGCCGGTACGGCCTCCGCGTCCCGGACGACCTGCTGCTGGTCTGCTGCAGCGAGAGCGACGTCTACGCGGGCACCGAGCCGCCGATCACCACCCTCTCGCTCAAGCCGCGCAAGATCGGCACCACCGTGGTCAACCTGCTGATCGACGCCATCGAGGGAGTCGACGCCGGCTCGTCCGGCGGGCAACGCGCCGAGGGGGCGCGGCTCTTCCCGCCGCGCTTCCGCACCGCGGGGACGGGCCCGCCGCCGGGCACCCTGATGCCGACGGAGCTGATCGTCCGGGCCTCCTCGCAGCGGCGCAGCCCCCGCAGGACGGTCAGTCCGCCCCGTTCACCGGGCGGGGGCTGAGCTCCGGCACGGTCCTCGCCGCACCGGGCCGGGCCCGGGACGGCCCGCTCCGGCGCGAGGTCCAGACCATCCCAGACCGGGTCGGACCGGGCCGTCCGGCCCGGCCCGGTGACGCTCCGAAGGATTGGATGCCCACCAGGTGAGGACGCCGGGAGAGTGGTCTTCCTATGATGGTCGAATGACACCCGAGGACCGCTTCCCCGGGCCTGAAACGCCCCACTCAGGCCCCCGCCACCACCAGGACCTCGACGTGCTCCCGTACGGCTCCTACTACGAACCCTGCGAGCCGCCGGCCGGCTACGGCTACGACGAGACCTACAGCGGCTACGGCGGCGCGCACTACCTCGAGCAGCACTGGCACGCCCCGGCCCACCACGGTGCGCACCCGGGCGGCCACGACGCCACCGTGCAGCTCGGCACGCTGCACCGGACGGGCCACGAGCCGGCCGGTCACGAGCAGGCGCCGCACGAGCCGGCCGTCCACGAGCAGCCGCCGATGGCCGCCGCGACCGGCGACGACCCGCCGACCATCGAGCTCGGTCCCCCGCTGACCGAGCAGCCGGTGAACTTCCCGTACCCGCAGCCCGAACCCGGCGAGGCGCCCGGCCCGCTGTACGTGATCGGCGACGTGCACGGCTACCTCGACGAACTGCTCGCCGCCCTCCGCCAGGCCTCGCTGATCGACGCGGACGGCCACTGGGCGGCCGGCCGCTCCCGGGTGTGGTTCCTCGGCGACTTCACCGACCGCGGCCCCGACGGCATCGGCGTGATCGAGCTCGTCATGCAGCTCGCCGCGGAGGCCGCCGCGGCCGGCGGCTACTGCCGGGCCCTGATGGGCAATCACGAACTGCTCTTCCTCGGCGCCGCCAAGTACGGCGACGAGCCCGTCCAGTCCACCGCGGGCACCGCCTCCTTCCTCGCCGCCTGGCGCCTCAACGGCGGCCAGCAGCACGACCTCGACCGGCTGGAGTCGCACCACATCAGCTGGCTCTCCCGGCTGCCCGCGATGGCGCTGGAGGACGGCCACCTGCTGCTGCACTCCGACACCACCGCCTACCTGGAGTACGGCGAGTCGATCGCCGAGGTCAACGACGCCGTCCACGACCTGCTCGCGGACGAGGGCGCCGACGAGTGGTGGGACTGCTTCCGCCGCTTCACCAAGCGGTTCGCCTTCCGCGGCGAGAACGGCCCGGACGCCGTCCACGAGCTGCTCGGCGCCTACGGCGGCTACCGCGTGGTGCACGGCCACAGCCCGATCCCGTACCTCACCGGGGCGGTGCACGCCGACGACGGCGCGCCGCCGCACGTCCCCGGCCCGTACATCTACGCGGACGAGCTGGCCGTCGCCATGGACGGCGGGGTCACCATGGAGGGCCGCCTGCTGATCGCCCGGCTGCCGGTGAACTGAACGGGCGGCGACTGAACTCCGCTGCACTTTCCTGACACCGCGTCGGCGGAAGCTGACGGAGCGTCGACGAGCGGCCCGGAACGTCCGCCCCGGGCGCTGAAAATCCGGAAAGCGACTGTCTGAGCCTCGGTGGTCACCCCTACCATCGAGGCACCACGCAGCCGCCCTCCCGCCACCGGGCCGCCGCGTCGCACCAGTCCACCTCCGTGAATCAGCGGAACGGGGTCCCCATGACCGACGCCCCGCACCTGCTCGCCGAGGACCGCCCGGACTACGAGCGCATCCTCGACGAAGCACTGCGCGACGCAACCATCCTCGAAGCACTGCGCGCCACCGAACCCCATCTCAACACCGAGCAGCTGCGCACCAAGGCGATGCTCAACGCGGAGACGGTGGCCTCGGCCGCCGCACCCGAGTACCGCCACTACCTCGGGCTGCGCGCGGACCTCGGACGCACACCCGCACCCGCCCACGGCGGCGGCGGACTCGGCGGCGAGCTCTCCGGCCGGCTGCGCTCCGAGGAGGGCGCCGGGCTGTTCCCGGTGCTCACCGTGCTCGCCCCGATCCTGTCCTGGTCCGCCGCCGCCCTGCTGCTCGCCATCGGGTACGCGCTGCGGGCCGCCCGGCCGGCCCTGCCGCTCGGCCGCAGCGTGGTCACCGCCGGCTGGGCCGCCATCGCGGTCGGCACCGCCGCCATGGCCGTCGGCATCGTCGGCCTGCTGCTCACCGCGCTGCGGGACGGCTCGGCGAACCCGGCCGGGCAGGACCCGAACCTCGCCGCGGACGTCGCCGAGGCCCGCCGGGCCTGGCACACCGCCCTGCGCGAGCGCGCGCTGCTCCCCTACCTGCACGACAACCTCGGCTCCACCCCGGCGCTGTCCCCGCAGCCCGCCGGCCGGCCGGTGCCGCCCGACCTCCTCAGCCCCGGCTACAGCCGGCCCGGGTACAGCAGCGCCGGATTCACCAGCCCCGGCGTCGAGGGGCTCACCGACCCGGAGGGACGCGAGCCGCGGACGGCCGAGTTCACCGGCCCCGGCTACACCCCGCCCGGCTTCACCGGGCCCGACGAGGTCTCCGACTGAGCCGGCGGCGGAGGCAGGGTCCCGACCCGGGACGCACCCGCCGTGCCCCCCGCACCCGCAGCTCCGTCACCCCGCCGTCCCCGCCGTCACCCGGACGGGCGGCCGGGCTGGGCCGAGCGGCGCACACCACCCGTGGCTCCGGCACCCGGACGGGCGCGCGGGCCCATCATCCCCGGCATGAGGACCTCCCGGCGGACGGCACGGACCGCGACGGTGGCCGCCGCCGCACTGGTGATCACCGCGCTCCTCCCGCCCGGCGGCGGCGTGCACCGCGGCAGCCTGCGGACGGCCCGCCCCGCGGCCGCGGACGACCCCGCCGGGGCGGCGTCCACGGGCCTCGGAGTGCTGCCCGAACCGGTGCCCGCCGGTCCCGTGCCGCGCTGCCCCTCGCTCGCCGTGGCCGGCCACCGCGGTGCCCCCGAGGCCGCCCCGGAGAACACCATGGCCGCCTTCCGGGCCGCCCTCGCGGGCGGGGCGGACTGGCTGGAGACCGACGTGCGGACCACCCGCGACGGCGTGCCGGTGCTGATGCACGACGACACCGTCGACCGGGTCACCGACGGCCACGGCCGGGTGGCCGACCTGACGGCCGACCGGATCGCCGCCCTGCACGTCACCGCCGGCCCCGGCCCCGCGCAGCCCGTCCCGACCCTCGACCGGCTGCTCCGCGAGCTGTCCGGCACCCGGACGCGACTGCTCATGGAGATCAAGGAGCAGGACAGCCCGGGGAACGCGGCCCGGGCGGCCCGCACAGCCGCGGCCAGCGGCGCCGACGTGGTGCTGTACTCCTTCCACCCCGCGATGCTGCGGGCGGCCCACGCGGCGGCCCCCGGCCTGCCGGTCGTCCTCGTCCGGGGCACGGCCGACGCCGAGGACCCGGGCGGGCTGCGGCTCTCCGGCATCGCCCTCGAAGAAACCCTCGCCACCCCGGAACGGATCGCCCGCGAGCACGCCGCCGGCCGGCAGGTCTACGTGTGGACGCCGGACCGGGAGGCCGACTGGCGGACGGCGGCCGACCGGCACGCCGACGCCCTGATCACCGACGTGCCTGCGGCCGCCCGCGCGTGGACCGACACCCACTGCCCACCGCTGCTCCGAGGTGCGGCCGGGAACCGCCGGACGGTGTCAGCGCAGGACGCCGGCCTGCCGGGCGGCGACGAGCCAGGACGGGAACTCGGTGAGCAGCCGGTCGTAGAGCTCCGGGTCCGAGATCAGGTCGATGTCGTCCACGGCGAAGAAGCCGACGTTGTCCACCCGGCGGCCGGGCAACGTGTCGAAGCGTTCCAGCACCCCGTAGTCGGCCTGCCCGAGGCCGACGAACTGCCAGAAGACCGGCTCCTCCACGGCCGCCCGCAACTCCTGCTCGATGGCCGCGTTCCGGTAGACGCCGCCGTCGGAGAAGAACAGCACCAGCGTCGGGTCCGCCACCGGATGCGCCCGGACGTGCGCACGGACCTCAGCGATGACCTTCTGCTCCTCGTTCTGGATGCCGACGAGCCGCATGTCGACCTGGCCCGGCGGCAGACCGCGCCGCGGCTTCTTCGGGCGCCCGAACAGGGCCAGCTCGCCCACCCGGACGTGGGCCGGGATCCACTCCGGCAGCTCGGCGAGGTGCAGGTCCGGCAGGCGGGCCGGGTGGGTGGCGAAGGTCCACGCGTGCATCCGGCCGTCCTCGGCCAGCTGCGCGGCGACCGCGGCCATCCGCTCGACCACCCCGGCGACCGTGCCGCGGCGGTACAGGCCGGACATCGACCCCGAGGCGTCCAGCACCAGCACCACCCGGGCCCGGGCGCCGGCCGCGCCGTGCTTCTCCAGGCTCACCGCCACCTGCTGCTTGCGCAGCGAGAGCCGCTTGCGGACGTCCACCGGCAGCGCCTGCTCCGCCTGCGGTACCGCCGGGGACTGCTCCTGCTGCGCGGGCCGGTACGGCGGCACGGGAGGTGCCGGGGCCGGCGGTGCCGGAGCGGGCAGTACGGGGGCCGGCGGTACCGGAGCGGGCATCGGCGGCACGGGCGGCTGTGCGGCCGTGGGAGGTGCCACGGCCGTCCGCGGCTCGACGGCCACCGGGGGCTCTACGGCTCCGTGGTCGGCGGTGAGGCCGGCCCAGCCGGTGGCCCAGCCCTGGCCCACCGCGCGGAACTTCCACTGGCCCGACCGGCGGTAGAGCTCGCCGCCGACGACCGCCGTCTCCCGGCCCGCGGCGATCGGGAAGTGCGCCAGCGGCGCGCCCGTCCGGCCGTCCGTCAGCAGCACCTCCAGGTCGGCCAGTTGCCCGAGGTACCCGTCGTCGACGGTGACGCAGAGCAGGATCCGCTCGACCTCCGGCGCGAGGGCGGCGAGGTCGGCGTCGACCGTACGGGCACCGCCCTGCCGGACCCGGCCCGAGGGGTCGGCCGGACGGGCCCCGCCGACCGCGGCACCGCCCCCGAGGGCCCGGCCGTCGGCACCCAGCAGGACCGCCCAGACCCGGGCCACCGGCCCGTCCGGCGCCTGCGCCCAGGAGAACGCGGCCCGTACCTCCGGCACCCCGACCACCACGTTGGCGCCCTTGCCCAGCGAACTCGACGTCATCCCGCCAGTCTGCCAACCGGGCCGGGGCAACGGCAGCCCCACCGCGTCCCCGCCGCGGACGTTCCACGGGTCGCGCACCGGATATCACGGGGAATTTGCCGCTGTCCATCACGCACCGGAATGGCTTGACTACGGATCGGGGCGGACGGTTGGATGTCGCACGTGCCATCGGCGGGGAATTCGCCGGTATTCGGTCTGCGCCGAGGGGGAGTCGTGCATGAATTCACCGGGACCGGTCGAATATTTCTCCGCGCTGCCGGTGCGCGGCCTTTTATGACCGTTTCCGATCGCCGCACGGACCGCGGAGCGCGGGCGTGACCGCACCTCGCCCCGCGGGCGGCGCCGCCCTGCCTGCCGTGGTGCGGACGGACGCCGCCGGGCGGCTGGCCACCGCGCTCGCCGGCGCCCCGGACGGGCGCCCCTCGGGCACCCTGACCGTGCTGGGCGACCCCGGCGGGGTGTTCCACCTCGCCTCCGGGGTCGTCACCGCGGTCGACTCCCCCGGCGCCCCGGACGTCGCCACCCTGCTGCTGCGCTCCGGCCGGGTGAGCACCGACGACTGGGAGGCCGCCTGCCGCGCGGGCGCCGCCGCCGACCGGACCGGCGCCGAACTCGTCGCCCGGGACCTGCTCGGCGCGGCCGAACTCCAGCTGATGTGCACGATGGCCGCCCTGGACGGCGCCTTCGCGGTGGCCGCCGGACGGGTCGACGGCTGCACCCTGGCCGGCGGCCCGACCCGGCACCACCTGCCCGCCCCGCAGGGCGTGGACCCGGAGTGGCTGCTGCACGAGACGGACCGCAGGCTCCGCGCGCTCGCCGCACTGCGCCCTCCGCTCTGCCCGCTGCGCGACCGGATCGGCCCGGCCACCGGGACGCACCGGGAGGCGGGCGGCGGACCGGCCGGCCGCCTCACCGGCGAGCGCCGGGAGATCCTGCGCTGCGCGGACGGGCGGCGCAGCGCACGGGACATCGCCTTCCGGCTCGGCCGCGGCCTGTACGCGGTCACCGTGGAGGTCTCCCGGCTGCTGGCCGAGGGTCTGGTGGAGGTCGTTCCGCCCGCCCCGGGTCCGGCCGGCCCGCTGCCCGCGCCGGGCGGGCGGCCCGGGGTGACCGCGGCCCGCCGCCCGCCGGACCCCGTGCCGGTGCACCCGCCGGCGGGGCGGCTGCCCGTCCGCCGGCGGGGTGCCAGCGGCATCAACGACGTCCTCGCGTGGCGGTCGGCCGCCGGGCGCCACCGGCGCGCCCGCGATTCCTGACCGGCCCGCCGCTACCGCCGGACATCCGTCCGCGATTCCCGCCCGTCGGCGGGCCGGTTCGGCGTGCCCGAGAAATCCGTCCGGCGCCGGCCGGTGAATTCCCAGAACAGGAGAGATGTGAGCAGCGAGAACGGCGAATTGATCGCCGAAATGCGCGCGCTGCGCGACCGGGTCGCGGGCGTCACCGACCTCGCGGTGGCCGCGGTCGACGGCCTGCTGGTCGCCGCGGACACCGAGGAGGGCATCGACGGCGAGAGCCTGGCCGCGCTCGCCGCCGCGGCGCTCGGCCTGGCCCGCCGGGCGGGGCAGTCCACCGGCAAGGGGCTGCTGCACCGGACGGTGGCGCAGTTCAGCCACGGCTACGTGGTGGTCCAGCCGATCGGCCGGATGGGCCTGATGACCGTCCTCGGCGACTCCGGGATGGACATCGCCCGGCTGCACACCGAGTCGCAGGCCGCCGCCGACCGGATGGACCGTCTGCTGACCGCGCCCCGGTCCTGACGCGGCGTCCCGTCCGGCCGCCGCACACCACCCGACCACGAGAAGGAGCACCGTGAGCACACCGCAGGGATTCCAGACCATGTCCGACCGGGTGAACGCCATGGTCAAGGGCCTCCGCACGGAGGTGCCCGAGTGCCTGGCCGCGGGGATCATCGACATGTCCACCGGCATGCTGCTGTCCGTCGAGACGGTCGACTCGCACCCGCCGGAGGTCCTGGACATGCTGGCCGCCGCCACCCTCGACCTCTTCCAGGGCCGCAACGTGGTGATGATCGAAGGCATCTTCAAGGAACGGCGCGGTGTGGTGAGCGACCGCCACTACTTCCAGGAGATCCTGGTCAACAGCGACAACCTGGCGCACCTCTTCCTCCGGGTGGACAGCGCCGACGACATCGTCGCCGTGGTGGTCTGCCGCAACACCGTGAACGTCGGCATGCTCTTCGCGCAGTCCCGCCGGGTGCTCAAGGACCACGGCCGCCTCTGATCCGGGTACGGGCCTCGCCGCCCCGCGGCCCACCGTGCCCGGCTCGACCTGCTGGTCGGCCTCGTCATGGCGGGCGCCCGAGCACGGGCGCGCCGCCGTGGCCGACGGCGGGTCAGGACACCGTCCGCTCCACCGGGATCCAGAGCTGGCTGGTCGCCTCGGACCAGTCGGCCGTCGGCCGGGTGCGGAGGATCTCCGGGCCCGGCCGGGTGGCGTACGGATTGGACGGGAACCACTCGGTGAAGATGTCCCGCCAGAGGTACTGCAGGGACCGGGGGTAGGGGCCGGTGTTCTCGAAGACGGCCCAGGTGCCGGCCGGGACGGTGAGGACGTCGAGGTCCTCGGGGGCGTCGGCGCCGGTCACCACCGCGTGGTGGTAGTCCAGCAGGACACCCTCCTCCCGGCTGTCGGAGAGGTGCACGACCGCGGAGACGATGCCCTCGGGCTCCTGGTCGGACAGGTCGGCGATGCGCTGCACGGTCTCCGGCGGGATGCCCCGGATCATCTCGGCGATGTGCGGGTTGACGCCCTCGTGGATCAGGGGGACTCGGGCCCTGCGGCCGACGACCTTGAACTCGGGCTTCTCGACGATCCGGTACTTCATGGTGGTGCTCCCTTCGACGACGAGCCGGAAGGACATCCGGGGCTGGGAATTCAGGGCCGCGCCCGTCCGCCGGGCCTCGCCCGGGCCGAGGCCGTGCATCGCCCGGAACGCCCGCGCGAACGCCTCGGCCGATCCGTAGCCGTGGCGCACGGCGATCTCCAGCAGGGTCCGTTCGCCCGCGAGCACCTCGGCCCCCGCGACGGTGAGCCGCCGGCGCCGGACGTACTCCGACAGCGGGATCCCGGCGAGCGCGGAGAACATCCGCCGCAGGTGGAACTCGGACGTCCACGCGATGCGGGCCAGCTCGGCCGCCTCGATCCGCTGGTCGAGGTGGTCCTCGATGTGGGCCATGACCTGGTTCAGCCGGTCCAGCACTCCGGTCTCCTTCCCTTGCGACCACCACCGTAGGAAGGCCGGAGCCCGCCCGACCCGACTTTCCGTGCCCGTTCCGGTCGGGTGGGACGGGACGGGCGCGGAAGGCCGGGCCTGGCGGGCACGGCGGAGCGCTGCCCCGGGAGGCCTCCTCCACCTCCCGGAGCAGCGCGGTCGGTACGGGCACCGATGGAAGTCCGCGAAAGAGGGGAACCCCAGCCGACGCGCGGCTGGGGTTCCTCGGGCGGTGGGTGCAGGTCAGCGGGTGGAGCCGCACGTGGCGTGGGCCTCTCGGCCGTGTGCCGGCAGGCGGTACCCGATCGCTGTCACCGTGGACCGGGTCAGTGCTGCAGGGTGAGGACGCCCGGCCGCCACGGCAGCTGGTCGTAGGGGCCGCTCGCGGTGGGGGACTTGCCCTGGTAGAGGAACTGCAGGTTGCAGGGGTCGATGGTCATGGTCTGGTCGGGGTTGGTGCGGACGAGGTCGCCGTGGCTGATGTCGTTGGTCCAGGTGGCACCGCTGTTGGCCTTGCCCGCGAAGGGGTTGCTCTCACTGGCGGCCTGCGGGGTCCAGGTGCCGCTGAGGCTGGTGGCGGTGAAGGAGCGGAA